>JAGBVQ010000001.1 GCA_017630245.1 Alistipes sp.
AGGAGGAGTGTAAAATAAAAAGTAGTTGATTTATCAACTTTTTGCTGAGTACTTAACTTTGTAAGGGCCCCCGCGGCGAGCGGAACGGATGGGCGTCACGAAGCAGACTTTAGTCTGCGAAGTAGCCAATTCTCAACTCCCACACCAATCCGTCAGTCAACTCCCACGCCAATTCTCAACTCCCACGCCAATTCTCACCCCCTCCAAAAACCTACGCCACAAACAGATGTAAGATGGTCAGCAGCAGGAGCGTCGTGATGAGCAGATTGCTAAAGATATCGCGGGCGTGAATAAGCCCTACGGGGATAAGAATCGCAGCGGGTAGAGCAACCATCATAAAGACTCCGACTGTCGCTGACGGCAGGGCGAAGGTTGCAAGCGCCACCACAAGCACCAAGAGGTTAAACGTTATAATTGTTCGTGGGCGCATAGCCACCGAGCGCTTGTCGCCAAAGAGGGCTACAATGCCACAAATAACAGCGAAGAGTATCAATCCGATCTCGGCAAGAGCTACGACCGAGTCCGAGCCCCACGGGGTGTAGCCACTGTTGGTGGCCAACGCTTCGAGTAGGGTTGTGGCCGGAGCTAAAAACTCACCACCCCAGAGCCAATTTAGGTAGCAGGTTGCCGTCAGCGGGAAGATCGCACCGACAACCATAACTACAACCTCGCGCCACGAGAATCCGAACATCATAATCGCCACGGGCAGTAGCGCTATAAAGGTCAGCATAGGCGCGTAGAAGAGTGCTGCCACTCCGGCGCAGAGGCCGGCGTAGAATGCATAATTGAGGTCTGTTCCACGGACATAGCCCCCACACAGGTAACGCATCATCTGCACCGAGAAGAGCGATGCGAGACCCACGGCCAACGAGTCGGTGGCGATAAATATTCCGCACGCAACAATTGCGTAGAGAGGTATTGATATGGTTGTTCGTGGCTGATAGAGACCCAGGGCGGAGGCTGTTCTGCCGACCGAGATGCTGTTTAACAAAACAATCACCGCCGAGAAGATCCAGCCCCAGACGGGGTATGTAGATTGGAAGGAGTCAACCTTTGCACCGAGCGTTGCCACTCCGCTCGAAATGAGCTCATCGCCATAGGGCGCGAGCGCAAAGCGAACAAACGTTGCTACGACAATTAACAACGTCAGCAGAATGGATGCCGCTGGGGTTTGCCTGATGATTGATACTTGCATATCGCAAATATACGAAACAGATTCCGAATTATCCGAAAAATTTATCGTATCTTTACGCTATGTTAGAGAATTTTTACCAAACAGAGCTCTTGGAGGCGGGATGTGATGAGGCTGGTCGAGGTTGCTTGGCTGGTAGTGTCTTTGCCGCTGCGGTGATTCTGCCGCCCGATTTTCACCACCCTTTGCTCAACGATTCGAAGCAGATGACCGAGCGAAATCGAAACCTGCTGCGTGAGGTTATCGAGCGCGAGGCTGTGGCTTGGGCCGTGCAGGAGATTACGGCGCAACGTATCGACGAGATCAACATCCTCAATGCCTCGTTCGAGGGGATGTCGTTGGCGGTGGCACAACTCGACCCGCAACCTCAGTTTTTGGCGATTGACGGTAATCGCTTCCGGACGAAACTCGATATTCCCTATACCTGCGTGGTGAAAGGCGATGGTAAGTATGCCGATATTGCGGCAGCTTCGGTGCTGGCAAAGACTCATCGTGATGAGTATATGATGCGTCTGGCCGAGGAGTATCCGATGTATGGCTGGGCAAAGAATAAGGGCTATCCTACAAAGGAGCATCGTCTGGCGGTGCGAGAGTATGGACTCTCACCCTATCATCGCGTTACGTTCAATCACGAGATAGGTCAGCTCGAGCTTTTTTAGCGGGATTTTCACCCTCAAAATCGACTATAAATCGCGGTCGACGGGACCTTTACGGCTGATTATTGCGGCCTACTTTATGGCCTACTGCTGAGGTGCTGCCTGAGGCTCAATCTGTGGATTCTCGGTGGCAATGCTGTCGGGAGCGTCGGTCTGCAGTGGCTCTGCAACAGGCTCTGCCTCAACGCTTACGGAGAGGGGCTTGGCCTCAAATGTCAGGGCCGAAGAGTACTCTGCACGACCCATAATCACAAATACCAATACAGCCACAATACCCAGGGTGGCCAGGGTGCCTATAATTCGTTTAATCATTGTTGCGAAGGGGGTGTTTGGCGCATCTGCTCCAGGATCTCTGTTGCACGTTGCACCGTCTTGTCAATCTTGTGAATATTGTCGTAGAAGCCGTTGCTTTCGAGTGCGGTGTTGCGGCTGATGTAGGCACGCAACTGAGCCTCCATAATCTTGCGGGAGGTGTTTATCTCGCGCTGTACGGGCTTTACGCCGTGGCGTTCGGCATAGCGCACAAAGTCCGAAAGCAGGTTGGTATCCGCATCAAGGAAGGCCCTCAGCTCGGCCAGGGTCGTGATCTTGTCGAGTTCGGCACGGTGGCGATCGGCATACTCAATAGTGTAGCGGTAGAGGATGTTGCGTCCCGATACCTCGACGTAGTACTTGGTCACATCCATCGTGTCGAGCGGCACAAACTCATCGGGCATAATTCCGCCGCCGCCATAGACAACCTTGCCCTTAGGCGTTGTGAACTTCAGGGAATCTGCAAAGTGGATGCTGTCGGCCGAGAAGAACTCGTTGTTGAGGTAGCGTTTGTAGATATCGCTATCATACTCATCGTCCTCGCCCGTTGTGTAGGGTTTCTGGATGGAGCGACCCGTTGGCGTGAAGTATCGAGCAACGGTGATGCGCAGCGCCGAACCATCCGCAAAGGGGACTTGTCGCTGCACCAAACCCTTGCCGAAGGAGCGACGTCCGACGATGGTTCCGCGGTCGTTATCCTGCAAAGCTCCGGCCAGAATCTCGCTCGACGAGGCGCTCGCTTCATCAATCAACACTGCCACATCAAGGTCGGTCGAGCCGCCCTTGCCATCGCTGAACTCCTTGAGTTGGTGGCGTGCACGATCCTCCGTGTAGACAATCAGCGCTCCGGCCGGCAGGAACTCGTTGGCAATCTCAATCGCCTGATCCAGATAACCGCCCGTATTGCCGCGCAGATCGAAGATGAGCTGCTCCATACCCTCTGCACGCAACTCCTTGAGAGCCTTTTTCAGCTCGGCAAACGAGGTGCGGGCAAACTGCGAGAGCTTGATGTAGCCAATCTTCGGGCTCATCATAAACGACGCCTCGATGCTGTGCAGGGGGATTGCATCGCGCGTAACCGAGATATCGACCAGCCCTTTTATGCCCCCTCGCTCGATTCCGAGGCGGACAATGGTGCCACGCTTGCCACGCAGCTGTTTTACGATATTGTTTTGGGGAATCTTCTTTCCCGCAACGATCGAATCGTTAATGCGTATAATTCGATCTCCGGCACGGACTCCGGCCTTGTCGCTCGGGCCTTTGGGTATGACATTCAGCACGATAACCGTGTCGGTTGCCATATTGAATACCACGCCGATACCGTCAAACTCTCCCTCCAGAGGCTCGTTCATCGCCTGCATTTCCGAGGCGGGAATATATGCCGAGTGTGGGTCGAGCTCCTTGACAAGGTGTGGCATAACGTGCTCGATAATCGAGTCGAGCGGGAGCGAATCGACGTAGCTCTTCTCGATAAGGGAGAGGGTGTAGGTCAGCTTATTTGTCGGCACATTCATTCCGCCCATAATCTCACGCAGTTGCATCTGAGTGACGCGGCGCGAGCGAATGGTGCCCACTCTCAGACCCACAATAAAGGTAACTGCCACCGCGACAAGCGGCAGCAGATAACCTAAAATCTGTTTGATATCGAATTTACGCATCAGTGGTGATTACTACTTGTTCTTGAAGTTGTACGACAAGCCTACACCGAGCAGAATCTGAGTCTGGATCGAGTTGAGCTGAGCCTTGTTGTAGAACATCTGGAAGTAGAACTGAGTCGAGAAGTACTTGGTAGCCTTGATATCTACGGTGTGCTCCCAACGTACGGTCGGAGCAAGGTGCTCGAAGAGCTCGCGGTTAGAGCTTGCCTGCTGGGTCAGCTCGTTGATCCAACCATAGAATGAGTAGAGCACTGTGCGATAGCGGAATACGCCCTTCTTGCCGAATGTACGGTCGAAGTTCACCTGCAACGACGAACCACCCTCGTAGCGAGCATTACCATTCTCGAGGGTCAGACCGTAGCAGTAGGCTGTATTTCTCTCGGAGGGGGTCAGGTCTGCCTCAGCCTTAGTGCCGAACTTAGCAGTGTAGAATGTGTTGCGGATCAACTCGTTGGTAACGTAGGTCGCACTCATAGAGATAGGCGAGAGGTTGATCTTGATCGGGAAGCTCTTCTTGGGGCAGTTATAGGTAAAACCGAGCGAGACGTTCAGATAACCCGGAGCCAGAGCCGAGCTCGAGTGCTTCTTGTCGCCATTGAAACCGTTGGCAAACTGCGAACGGAACGAAGCGATAGCTCCGAAGTTCCACTCGTTCGAGATCTTGTAGGCGGGTGAAGTCTGGAAGAACCACTCATCCTGGCTCTTGGTCCACTCACTCTCCTTGCTGGTGTATCCGAGCTTTGCGGTTGCCTTGTTATTGATGGTAAACTTACCCTTTGTGTAGCTATGGGTGAAGAGCAGGTTTGCTACGCCTGTAATTGCGTTGGCGTTGCCGTTCACTGTCTGCCATTTGGCATTGAAGTTCGAGAGCGAACCGTTGAGCGAAGCATTGAACTCAATGGTATTGCGCTCCTTGCGGATAGCGGCACGCTCGGCGCGGAGCCTTGCCTCGTTCGAGAACTCGTTCACCACCTCGTTTTGTTTTACTTTATCTTCGAAGGTGATGCCTTCTGTTGCAGTCTTTGCGGGAGCTGCAGCCTCAATTGAAACCTGAGCAACGGCGGGAGTTGCCAGCGACAAGAGGATAAGTGCAAAAATCGAGTAAAATTTTCTCATATTGTTCTGTTTTTGATTGTTTAATGGCTCAAAGATAGATAAAAATTATATAGTTACCGCGCTATCGCTCTATATTAATCACTCGTTGGTGAGAATGTAACTATTCAGCCCCTCGCCATACTCCTTTACCGGTGTTGCAGAGTACTTCGAAAAATAGTCCGAATCCATAAATAGAGCAAACGAGGTTACGTTCTTGACACCCATCTTGGCGAAGGTGTCGATATCCGACAGGAAGACATCACGACGCCACGGCAACTCTACGGCCGGCTTCTTCCATCGGCTGAAGAGCGAAACGTCCAACCAATACTCCAGGATAATAGCCGTTTCGGGGTCGAACACCTCTAAGTTATCCTTGAGGCACTGCAGGTTTTCGCCGTGAGTCATTCCGCGCCTTTCGACCTCCAGATCGGTCAGCGGATGCTCCCACGAGCGGAAGTAGGGGGCAAACTCCAGAAAGATACCTTCAACGGGTTTAACCTTGCGCGGAGCCTGCACAGCATTGTGGTAAGCCAGGTGGGCGAGTTGAGCCTCGGGGTCTAACTCGCGCAGACCCTTGATGATACGATTCTCGATGATAAGAGCCTGATCGCTCGGGCTGAAATCTTTGCACTCAGGGCATTGGCACACAGGCTTGCCATCGTCTAACCAATAGTAGTAGCGGTGGTTGGTCGGGCGCAGCACCTTGGCAATCTCGACTGCATTTTTTACGATTATCTCCAATGCGCGCTCCGAATGTACGCAGCAGTTCACGTCTGCCACACGGCGTCCCTCCTCGTTCATACGAAACATTGTCGAATCCTCGGCAAAGAGTTCGCGGGGCAACAGCTCCTTCATTGCGTGGAGTTGATGCTCGACATCAATGCCATACTTCTCGCACTCGGCCAGAAATGCCTGTCCCTTCTCCGAGAGGATGAACTCGCTAATCTCGGCACACATAGCCTTACATCCGGGAGCCATATGCGTTCCGATGGTGTTGATACCGTTCTCGGCCGCCATCTTTACCCACTCCACGCTGGTCAGATCGGTCGGGTCGAGAATAATACCCTTCATTTGATAGTGGCTCTGGGGTTTACAACCCATCATCAACACTGCTGCAATTGCTACTGCCGCAAACAAAAATCTCTTCATAATTTCGGTTAAATATAGATATGGTACAAAGATATGAAAATTTTGCGTATATTTGTAAATGAGAAGTTATTTACGAAAAAACTAGTAAAATGAAATATATAGGAGCACACGTCAGCGCATCGGGCGGAGTCGAGAATGCACCGCTCAATGCCCACGCAATCGGGGCAACAGCTTTTGCCCTCTTTACCAAAAATCAACGCCAGTGGAGCGCACCGCCCGTGACCGACGATCAGGCGGCGCGATTCAAGGAGGCTTGCGCCAAGTATGGCTTTTCGGCAGCGCAGATTCTTCCGCACGACAGCTACCTTATCAACCTCGGTCATCCCGAGCACGAAGGTCTTGAGAAGTCGCGTGCGGCGTTCTTCGAGGAGATGGCGCGATGCGAGAAGCTTGGCCTCGATCGTCTGAACTTCCACCCCGGTAGCCATCTGAATAAGATCACGGCACTGCAGTCGCTCGACCGCATTGCCGAGTCGATAAATATGGCACTCGACCGTACACACGGCGTTACGGCCGTGATCGAGAATACGGCGGGTCAAGGTTCAAATCTCGGATTTGCCTTCGAGCATTTGGCTCACATCATCGAGCGAGTGGAGGATAAGTCGCGTGTAGGAGTCTGCATCGACACCTGCCACGCCTTCGCTGCCGGCTATGATATGCGTACTCGCGAGGCTTTTGAGCAGACCTTTGCCGATTTTGATCGCATTGTCGGCTTCCACTACCTGCGCGGTATGCACCTCAATGATGCAATGAAGATTCTCGGCAGCCACGTCGATCGTCACTCGCCGCTGGGCGAGGGTATGCTCGGTATTGATCCGTTCCGATTTATCTGCGAGGATCCCCGTTTCGACAACGTGCCTCTTATCCTCGAGACTCCCGATGAGAGTCGTTGGAGCGAGGAGATTGCTCAACTGAAAGGCTTTGCAGGCGTATAAAAAGAGAGTGAATAAAAAGTATATTTTGTCGTTACGCTTGCCCTCAAAATGCTCATTTACGCCAAGTAAACTCCGCTTTTTCGGGCTTCGCTAGCCTAAAACTATATCTTTTTATTCACTCTCTTGGGTGATATTGGCTGGCTAAAAAGGTAGTCAGCCTTTTCTCTTTTGCTTCGGACTATAAAATTTCGTCGAGAGACTCGCGGATTATGCGAGCACTGTCGCGTATCTCCTCTTCGGAGATTACCAGCGGAGGCGAGATACGGAATGCCGTGTCGCAGAATAGGAACCAATCGCTCATAATTCCCTTCTGGGCAAAGAGCTCCATCATCTTAAACATCTTCTCGGCCGAGCCAAGTTCAACAGCCAGGAGCAATCCGCTGCGGCGAATCTCCACCACGGCCGGGTGGTCGGCAAGAAGGCTCTCGTAGAGAGCACCCTTCGCCTCAACTTGCTCGACTATACCATTCTCCTCGATATAATTCAGGGCGGCAAGACCCGCAGCACAACATACGGGGTGACCACCAAAGGTGGTGATATGGCCGAGTACGGGGTTGTGAGTCAGTGAGTTCATCACCTCACGGCGTGCCGCAAAGGCTCCGAGCGGCATACCTCCACCGAGCGACTTTGCCATACAAACTATATCGGGTGTAACGCCATACTTGAGCGAGGCGAACATCGCTCCCGTGCGTCCGAATCCGGTTTGAATCTCATCAAAAATAAGCAACGCTCCCACCTGATCACACCTCTCACGCAGCGCCTGCAGGTACCCCTCCTTTGGTGGGCGTACACCCGCTTCGCCCTGTACCGGCTCGGCGATAACACAGGCCGTACGCTCGGTAATTTCGGCCAGCTGCTCGAAATCGTTGAACTCAATGGAGCGCACATCGGGCATCAGTGGTCGGAAGGCACACTTCCACTCTTCGCCCTCGGGTGAGCCCATAAGCGACATTGCTCCGTGTGTCGAGCCGTGGTAGGCGCGACGCATCGAGATAATCTCACGACGAGAGGTGTAGCGCTTGGCGAGCTTGAGTGCTCCCTCGACAGCCTCGGCTCCGCTCGAGAGGAAGTATACGCTGTCGATATCGCCGGGTAGCAACTCTGCGATGCGCGTAGCATACTCCACCTGCGGACGCTCGACCATCTCGCCATAGACCATAATGTGCATATAGCTGGCGGCCTGCTCCTGCACAGCCTTTACGACTGCGGGGTTGGCGTGACCCACGTTGCTGACCGACACTCCTGCCACCAAATCGTAGTAGGGTTTTCCCTCTGGGGTGTAAAAGAAGACTCCCTCGGCCCTATCGACCTCGATCATCATCGGCGAGGGTGATGTCTGTCCGACGTGTGCCAAAAAGGCCTTTCGCAATATCTCGTTTGCCATTTTATTCGTTTGTTAATGTTTTTATAGATATGCCTAAATATCCTCGCCAAAGCGGCGTTTCATCACAAATTCGTCGTCGCGAACACTCTCTCGAGACCAGCGGTAGAGTACCTCGTGGTACTCCTCTTCCGATAGCTGCCACTCCTCCACTTCGTGGCGCATACGCTCCGAGAGCATATAGACCAGAATTGCTGCCGAAGCCGAAACATTGAGGCTCTCGACCATTCCGCACATCGGAATCTTCAGAAACTCGTCGGCTTGGGCCAGAACCTCATCCGAGATGCCGGTGTGCTCGGTGCCGAAGACCAGCACGAATTTTCCCTTCGTGACGTCGAAGGTCTCGGGTGTACAGCTCTCGCGGTGGGGTGTGGTGGCAACGATGCGGTAGCCCTCCTTGCGTAGCGAGGCCAGAGCCTCGGCTGTGGTTTCGTGATGGCAGATGTCGACCCACTTGTGTGTGCCGCGCATAATACTCTCGCTCAGGTCGAACTTGTAGTAGCTCTCGACCGTATGCATCCTCTGCACACCGAAGGCGTCACAGTGGCGCACCAGAGCGCTCGCATTGTGGGGATGGAAGGTGTTCTCAGCCATCAGGGTCATATAATTTGTTCGCTTGTCCAGCGTCTGGCAGAGGGTTTTGTATCGCTCCTCGCGCATAAAGTCGCGCAGGTAGTCAATGCGTTCACGATACCACTCGATGGGGCGACCGCTATTTTCGGTATTTATCATCTTCGTCTAAAATTTTCAGATAACTCTCGTATCGCGAGTATGCGATCTCGCCCTGCTCAACAGCCTTCACCACAGCGCAGTCGGGTTCGTGAACGTGTGTGCAGTTGTAGTAGCGGCAATTGGGGGCATAGCGCATCATATCGGGAAAGTAGCGGCACAACTCCGCATCCTCGATATCGATCAGACCAAAGCCCTTAACTCCCGGGGTGTCGATAATCGATCCGCCGCCTGTGAGAGGATACATTGTCGAGAAGGTTGTGGTATGGCGACCTTTGTGGTGGCTCTGCGAAATCTCTCCCGTGCGCACATCGAGCGTCGGCTCCAGCGCTCCGATAAGAGTCGATTTGCCCACACCGGAGTTTCCTGCAACAAGTGTTGTGCGACCAGCGACCAGCTCCTTCACGCGGTCGAGTCCTGTGCCGAACTTCGCCGAGATCTCGACTACCTCATATCCGACACTCTCATAGACCGCACGGAAGGCTTCAACCTCTTCGCGCCTATCCTCGGCAAGGTCAATCTTTGCCAGCAGAATCGTTGCAGGAATGGAGTATGCCTCACAAGTGATCAAGAAACGATCGACAAATTCGGGCGCTGTGCGTGGCGAGGAGAGGGTCACAACCAACATCGCACGATCGATATTTGCAGCAATGATATGCGACTCCTTCGATAGGTTTGATGCGCGACGAATGATGTAGTTTCGGCGCTGAACCAACTCTTCGATAACAAAGTCATCGCCCTCGGCCGTAAAGAGTACCTCATCGCCCACGACAACCGGGTTGGTCGAGCGCACTCCCTTCAGTCGCATACGGCCTCGAATACGACACTTGCAGGTGGTGCCGTCTTCTGACAAGACATCGTACCAACTGCCTGTAGCACAGATAACTATACCTTTCTGCATCGTGTTAGATATTTATGCCTTCAACTCCGCTCTTGACCTTACCTTCCAAATCTTTGCTGATCTCTTCGATGTCAAAAAGGTCGAAGACCTCTGTTGCACGACACAGCGGGCGGAAGAAGATTGTATTGTCGAGTTTCTCCTTCTCCACAAGGTTGATTCCTGCATTGAGCGAGTCGAAAGCCGAGCAGAGTACGCCGAGGATCAGAGCCGTCTTGGCTACCGAAAGCAGAGCACCGAAGATCGAGTCGAGAGCTCCCAGCCCCACAAACGAGAAGATCTTCTTTATTATCTGCGAGATTATGGCCAGTGCGATCAGGGTGAGCAGGAAGATAGCCAAAAATCCCGCGGCCTTGGCATATCGAGCCTCGACGCCGAGCATTGTGCCCACCTCCGTACCAAATGTCAAGGCGAGCCAGATGCCGCCCACAACTGCTGCGATGCTGCAAACCTGCGCGATCAGACCCTTGCGCCAACCGTTCACCAACGCCGTCAAAGCCAAAATTCCTACGGCTATATCAAAAATTCCCATATTCACAAAAGTTTGAGTTTTCGTTAAATATCTCCTTAAAGTATCACTTTATGGGTACGAAGTTAGCATATTTTTTCGTTTATTCCTATATTTGCACTATAATTCGCAAAGACTATGAAACGGTATATACTTGTTTTGTTGGCTGTTATGGCCTATTTTTCGGTTGAGGCTCGTGAAATTTATTCGCTCAATAACGACTGGAAATTCTTTTTCAAGGAGGAAAATTCCAGCGATGGAGCGCGTTATGTGAATATTCCTCACACTTGGAATCTCGATGCTCTGACCGGAATCAATACCTACAAGCAGACCACCGCGAGCTATCTGCGCGACCTCTACATCCCTGCGGAGTGGAGCGATAAGCGTCTCTTCTTGCGCTTTCACGGCGTGCAGAACGTGGCGGATGTCTTTCTCAATGGTGAGCACGTCGGCGAGCACCGTGGTGGCTGGACGGCCTTCACCTTTGAGATTACCGACAAAGTGCGTTTCGATAGCGATAATTCGCTTCACGTTTTGGTTAGCAACGCCTTCCAGAATGATATTCTGCCTACTTCGACCGAGATGAATCTCTATGGCGGAATCTATCGCGATGTTGAGCTGATCGTAACCGAGCCTACGACCATTACTCCGATGTTTTACGGCACGGATGGTGTGATGATCAACCAGCTGAGCGTCTCGCGCGAAAGAGTTGATGGTGAGGCGGTTGTATATATATCATCGACCCAGGAGCCGATGTGTAATGTGACCCTTTCGATCGTTGGCCCCGATGGATATGCCGCGGTGAAGAAGAGCCTGCGTGCTAAGGCCGACGGCAAGGCGGTGTCGATCCCCTTTGCCTTTGAGACTCCCGAGTTGTGGAGCCCCGTCTCGCCTAAGTTATACAATGTTGAGGTGGTTGCCGGCTCGGATACCGTAACTGTTCGTACAGGATTCCGCAAGATTGATGTTACCCCCGAGAAGCACTTTACCATCAATGGTCGTACAGTGCCGATTAAGGGTGTGGCGTTGCATCACGACCGTTCGGTTGTCGGCAGTGCCCTCACTTCACAGCACTACACGGAGGATCTGGCGCTGATTCGTGATATGGGAGCCAATGCCGTGCGTTCGTTCACTGCCCCGCACGCGCAGCATCTCTACAACCTTTGCGATGAGCAGGGTGTGCTCGCTTGGATCGACTTTCCGCTCACGCAATCTCCATTTTTGAGTGATATTCCCTACTTCTCGACCTATCGTTTCGAGGAGAATGGTCGTCTGCAGATGCACGAAATTATTGCCCAGAACTACAACCACCCCTCGGTGGTGATGTGGGGAGTATTCTCGCTGCTCAAGCCGCGTGGTGATAAGATGCTTGACTATGTCAAGGGTCTGCACGATCAGGCTAAAAAGCTCGATCCCTCGCGTCCGACAGTAGCCTGCAGCAATCAGGATGGCGAGATAAACTTCATAACCGATCTGATCGTTTGGCAGCAGAGCCTTGGTTGGGATAAGGGTAAGATTTCGGATGTGAAGATTTGGCACGAACTGCTCGCCGGTGAGTGGAGCCACCTCTGTCAGGCTGTGGCCTATGGCGCCGGTCGTAGTGATATCGAGCCGTCAGACCCTTCGGTACATACCCGTCACCGTGGCAGCAATACTCCTGCAATTTGGCAGCGCAACTTCCACGAAGGTTACGTTGGCGAGTTGAACGAAAATAAGATTTTCTGGGGTACCTGGATCAACAATATGTTCGATTTCGGATCGGTACGTTACCCCTCGGGAGAGCTCTCTACCGGTCTTGTGGAGATGGATCACCAGACTCGTAAGGATACATATTACCTCTATCGTGCTCTGTGGAATCGCAGGTCGCAGACACTTCATCTGAACGGCAAGAGCATCCAATATCGTTCACGCAGTGATCAGAGGGTCTCGTTCTACTGCTCTGCCGCCGAGCCCACGCTGCTCCTTAATGGAGATACCATCAAGATTAACTGTGTCGGCCCTTGTCAGTACGAATCGGAGGTGCTGCAGATGCGCGGTTATAACGACATTGAGGTTACAGCCGGGGGCTTGAGTGATAGAATGACGCTTACAATCGGCAACGTCTTAAAAATTCGATAGCCGACGGACCCTCCGCGAAGAGCAGATCGACAACCGAGAGGTTGGGCTCGAAGGGGAAACGGTCCGAGAAGAGTTGGAAATAACGGGGGGAGTCAAATTGGCTCTCCCTATTTTTTACGCGCAGGTCATAATCCCCCTCCTGGGCATCTATGTAGCTCTCCGAGAGGTGCAACTCACCCTCGATACCGAGCAGGCGCATTAGAGTCTTGGTGAGGGCGGTGTTGTACTCCACCAGACTATCGAATCTCTGCGTGTAGAAGCTCTCGAAATAGGGTGCGTAGTAATCGAAGTAGGGTGATGAACGGTAGGCCGAGAGTATAGCGACCCAATGTTGATGTTGCCAACGCTTCGAGTAGTCGATGCGCACCTTGTGCATCGGCGTGCGAGGTCGGTTGGCATTGACAACGTGTACCGGGAGCTGCATCACTCCGTTGGCGGTCATAATCTGCGCACGATTGCGCTCCGAGCGCTTGATGTAGTGTTCGTGGATATCGACTATGCACTCCTGGCCGTGCTGCGCAAGGTGGGCAAAATACTCTACCGAGCCGAGATATGTCGAGGGTAAAATGATCATAGCCTAAAAAATCTACTCTTCGGGGTCTGCCCAATTACCGTCACTCTTAATCAATGCAATAAGGTGCTCGATTGCCTCCTCCTGCGGGATGTTGCGCTCGACGAGTTCGCGTCCGCGATAGAGAGTGATGCGACCGGGCGCCGCACCTACATATCCATAGTCGGCATCGGCCATCTCGCCCGGGCCATTGACAATGCAGCCCATAACACCAATTTTGAGATTCTTCAGATGTGAGGTCTTTTCTTTAATCTTGGCGAGGGTGCCCTCAAGGTCGTAGAGGGTTCGTCCGCAACCAGGGCAGGCGATATACTCGGTGTGCGAGAAGCGAACTCGAGCTGCCTGCAAGATCGCAAGCTCTACATCGCGCAGCTCCTTGTCGCTAAATTGCGGAGCCTCAATGCGCAGACCATCCGCAAGACCATCAATGAAGAGCACTCCCAGATCAGCTGCCGCCTTTACGGCCAGCACCTCAAGCGAGGGATCATCATATCGGCGAGTGACCACGATGGGGTTGGTTGTCTGCATATTGAGAATTGCAGCCCTCAACTCGGCAGAGGGGTTTGCCGAGACGGACTCGATGATGCGGAACTTGTCGGTTATCTCATCCCTCACCACGGGAATCTGTATGTTGCTACGACGTCGGTATTCGGTGGGAGAGTAAGCCGAGGGGTTGGTCACGGGGAACTCGCCCTCACGATTTGAGAAGTAATCTACTAACATCTGAGCCACGGGCACCTCGTTCTCGGGGGCCTCGGTGAGCGACACGCGAATTGTATCGCCAATACCGTCGGCCATCAGCGCACCGATACCCACAGCACTCTTGATGCGACCCTCGATGCCGTTTCCGGCCTCGGTTACGCCCAAGTGGATGGGGTAGCTCATACCCTCACTCTCCATCGCCTCAACCAATAGGCGGTAGGCGTAGACCATCACACGCGTATTGCTCGACTTCATCGAGACAACCACCTGCGAGAAGTTCTGCTTCTGGCAGACCCTCAAAAACTCCATAGCTGAAGCGACCATACCCTGCGGCGTGTCGCCCCACTCATCGAAGATATGCTTAGCCAGCGAGCCGTGATTTACGCCTATGCGCAGAGCAACGCCTCTCTGGCGACACTGCTCGATTAGAGCCTCCAGCTCACCATTCGTGGTGCGGTAGTTGCCCGGATTGATTCTCACCTTATCGACATAACGAGCAGCAATGGTCGCCACCTCGGGGACAAAGTGAATATCCGCCACCAGAGCAGTGCGATAGCCGTCAGCACGCAATTCGCGCATAATGTTTTCGAGGTTTTCTCCCTCCTTGCGACCTTGTGCCGTAAGGCGCACGATGGGGGCGCCGGCGTCGGCTATACGTTTAATCTGGGCAACACTTGCTGCGGTGTCGGCCGTTGCGGTGTTGGTCATCGACTGTACGGCTACAGGATTGTCACCTCCGATGAGGGTTTCGCCAATCTGCACCTGACTGCTTTTTCGACGTATGTACTTGCTTAAATCCATACCACAAAGATAGTAAAACCAACTAAAAAACGGAAAATAATTGTGAATTGTGGATTGGGAATTGCGAATTTTCTTACCTTTGTAAGAACTATGGCCGATTTTTTAGATAACGGACTCAAATTTGTCGCCGGCGTGGGCGAAGTGCGAGCCAAACTCCTCGAGAAGGAGTTGGGCATCTCCACTATGCGCGATATGCTCTACCACTTCCCCTTCCGCTATATCGACCGCACCAAGGTCTACAAGATAGGCGAGATCTCGGAGGCGGCCGGTCTGGCTTACGTTCAGTTCAGGGCGCGAGTGACGGGCGTAAGTTATGCCGGCACGGGTCGCAAGCAGCGCTTTTCGGTCTATGTGTCGGACTCTACGGGCTCGGCCGAGCTTATATGGTTTCAGGGTATAAAGTGGATCGAGAAGCGAATCGAGGTGGGTCGCGAATATCTCATCTTCGGAAAGCCGAGCTTCTTCCGCGGGGAGTTTTCGGTTGTGCATCCCGAGATGGAGACCCTCGAGAAGGCCCTTTCGCGCAATGTGGAGAGCGGTCTGCAAGGAATCTACTCCACCACCGAGAAGCTCTCATCCTCGCTCGGCACCAAAGGTTTTTACAACATTATATGCAATCTGTGGGCTGCAGCAAAGGATCATATTGTCGAGACTCTTCCACCGACACTGATGCGTCAATATGGACTCATCCCCCTTGCCGAGGCTCTGCGAAATATCCACTTTCCGCAGACTCCCGAGAAGTTGCGTCAGGCGCAGTATCGCCTCAAGTTTGAGGAGCTGCTCGGCATTCAGCTTAACATCCAATCGCAACGCACCTCCCGCATAAACCACCACAACGGTTTTCTCTTCCCTAAGGTGGGCGAGGCCTTCAACGGGCTCTATGGTCGCTTGCCATTCCCGCTGACGGGGGCACAGAAGAGGGTGATTAAGGAGATTCGTACCGATATGATCTCGGGTTGTCAGATGAATCGCCTATTGCAGGGTGATGTCGGTAGCGGAAAGACCGTGGTGGCTCTGCTCACGATGTTGCTAGCGGTTGATAATGGCTACCAAGCGTGTATGATGGCACCGACTGAAATCCTTGCTCGTCAGCACTTTGCGACTATCTCACGAATGTTGGAGGGGCTTGGCATCAAGGCTGCTATACTCACCGGTTCGTCGAAGGCTCGTGAGCGTCGTGCATCTCTCGAAGGCATTGCCGACGGCTCGGTGCAGATACTTATCGGTACCCACGCCTTGATTGAGGAGAGGGTGCAGTTCGAAAATCTCGGCTTTGTGGTGATCGACGAGCAGCACCGTTTTGGCGTGGAGCAGAGGGCGAAGATGTGGACCAAAAATTCGCAACCGCCCCACATCCTCGTAATGACTGCAACACCCATTCCGCGTACGTTGGCGATGACCCTTTATGGTGATTTGGATGTGTCGGTCATTGATGAGTTGCCGCCCAACCGCCAGCCGATTCGCACGGTACACTACTATGACTCGGCTCGTCTGCGACTCTTCGGCTTTATGAAGCAGGAGATTGCCAAGGGGCGTCAGGTATATGTGGTCTACCCCTTGATCAAGGAGTCCGAGACGATGGACTATAAGGATTTGACCGATGGATTTGAGTCGATTGTTCGTGACTTTCCGCTGCCGCAATATCGCGTGACGGTCTGCCACGGCAAGATGAAGCCGGAGGATAAGGAGGAGTCGATGCGCCAATTCAAGGAGCGCGAGGCCGACATTCTGGTTGCCACCTCGGTAATTGAGGTGGGTGTCGATGTTCCCAATGCGACGGTGATGGTTATCGAGTCGGCTGAGCGATTCGGACTCTCGCAGTTGCACCAGTTGAGGGGTCGTGTTGGTCGTGGTGGCGAGCAGTCGTACTGCGTGCTGATGTCGGGCGAGAAGCTCTCGAAGGAGGCTCGTCAGCGTCTGGAGGCGATGTGCGAGACCAATGACGGATTCCGCCTTGCAGAACTCGACCTCAAACTGCGTGGTGCGGGCGATATAAACGGCACGATGCAGAGTGGCGCCGCTTTTGATTTGAAGATTGCCAATCCCACGCTCGACACTCAGATCTTGCAGATTACGCAGGGCGCAGCTATCGCAATCCTTGCTGATGATCAGGCGCTTGCCAAGCCCGAGAATGGCGGTTTGCGCCGACTCAAACAGCTCTACTCGGCCGAGAAGAGTATAGATTTTTCGATGATATCGTAATATGTTGCAGCGTAGGAGGTAATAAAGAGCCGGCGTATGGCGTTTGAATGATATGAAGCATCTTTTGTGGACAGCAATATTGACTCTGGCGATTGCCTTCACCTCCTCGGCTCAACTCTACAATCCGGGCGAGGTGCTCTCCTATCGAGTCAGCTACAAGGCACGCCTCTTTCCCAATACAGAGGTTGCGACGGTCGATGTGATCACCTCGCTCGACACGCTCAACGGTAAGCCCCACTACAAGGTTCACGGTCACGGAGTGACGATGCCGGCCTACCGCTGGTTCTTTACGGTTGATGACAGCTACTACATCTGGGCCGACACCACCACCTACCGCACTATGCGCTTTGCGAGCGATATCCGTGAGGGGTCATACACCTTCCGAAGCGAGTATCTCTACGACCACGCTCAGGGTGTAGTCAATACCCGCTGGCAGAAGAAGCAACTCCCCGAGCAACGCAAGACGATGCAGATCTCCGAGCGTGGAATGGATCCCGTATCGCTCTACTTCAATCTGCGCAGTGAGGCCTCCGACTCATTCAATGAGGGGGAGTCACGCCGCCTGGAGATGGTGCTGGAGGATACGGTGCGATATCTCGAATTTAGATTTATCGGCCGCGAGGTGAAGCGTGTGCCCAAGATAGGCAAGTTTAGAACGCTCAAATTCAAGTGCCAGATTGGCACCTCGGATGGCTTCTCGTTTACCGATGGTACTGAGTTTACCATCTGGATCACTGACGATCGCAATAAATTCCCGGTATACCTCGAGTCGCCGATACGCATCGGCAGTATCTGTGGCTACATATCGAAGGTCTCTGGCTTGAAATATCCCCTCGAAAGCCTTATAAAACGGTGATTTATCCAAAAAAGGCGCTATTACCCAAAAAAACACTATCTTTGCAGAAATTAACCGAACCATTATGGAAGAGAATACAAAAGGATACACTCCCGATGAGGAGCTTGAAGATGATTATTACTATCAGACCGATGTCAATAAGTCGTTGCGCGGTTACAAGATCGTGATAGCTATTTTGGCTGTGATCTTGGCTGCCATTTCGGTACTTTATTACAATATCAACCGCCGCCAGCAGCTCCAGTATCGTGAGTTGGAGGTGGTGCGCGACTCAATCAAGAACGATCTTACGAATCTGATCTCGGAGTACGATAGTCTTCAGTATCAGAACGATACAATCTCTGCTCGCCTGATTGAGGCTAACGAGCTTGTTGAGCAGCTCAAGTATGAGCGTCGCCTGAACTACAATCGCCTGCGTGCTTACGAGAAGGAGGTCGGCACACTGCGTACTGTGATGCAGCGCTACCTGCGACAGATCGACTCACTCAACAACCTTAACCGCCGACTCATCAACGAGAATGTTACCTATCGTCGCGAAATTTCGACTGCAAACCTGCGTGCCGAGCGTGCCGAGGAGACTGCAACCGAGCTCCAGAATAAGGTTAAGCAGGGTGCTATTGTTCGCGCTCGTGACATTATGCTCGTGGCCCTCAATGCTAAGGGTAACCCCGTCAGCCGAGTGCGTACAGCAACGACTCTGCGTGTAGACTTTACACTCAACGCTAATGAGTTGGCTACTCCGGGTAGCCGCACGGTATATGTTCGTGTCACCTCGCCCGATGGTTATATCCTCTCGACAGAGCAGACTCCGACATTCGAGTTCGAGGGTGGCAAGTTGAGTTACTCGGCTTCGCGTGATGTGGATTACCAGAACGCAGATCTCGATGTGAGCATCTTCTACAACGGTAGCGGTTTCGCGGCAGGAACCTACAAGGTTCAGCTCTACAGCGGTGGCCATCTGATGGGTACCTCTGAGGTGGTATTGCGTTAAACTGCCACGCTCTTCGGACCCGACATAGAACTGAGCAAAACGTGTAGCATTGTTTCTGCCTACGACCATAAAAGAGGTACGAGCCCTGGGCTGGGATTCGCTCGATGTGATTCTCTTCACGGGCGATGCCTACATCGACCATCCCTCATTCGGAGCGGCGGTCGTGGGTCGTCTGCTCGAGGCCGAGGGTCTGCGAGTGGCGATTGTTCCGCAGCCCAACTGGAGAGATGACCTGCGCGATTTTACCAAGCTCGGCGCTCCACGTCTCTTTTTTGGCGTGACGGCCGGAGCTATGGACTCGATGGTCAATCACTACACCGCCAATCTTCGTCTGCGTAGCAACGATGCCTACACGGCAGGTGGTAAGGCGGGCTTTCGTCCCGACCGAGCCGTTACTGTCTATACGCAGATACTCAAGAAGTTATATCCGCATATTCCGGTGGTGATCGGAGGTATTGAGGCCTCGCTTCGCCGCCTGACCCACTACGACTATTGGAGCAACTCGCTCCACCCCTCGATTCTTGTGGAGAGTGGTGCCGACCTGATGATGTATGGTATGGGCGAGAGGGTTGTGCAGGAGGTGGCTAAGGCTATGCGCAACGGCTACAATGCCAAGCTCCTTCGCAAAATCCGCCAGGTGGGTTTCGTTGCCGACCGAGAGTATGTTGACCGCATCGAGGAGAAGATCGAACTCCACTCCTACGAAGAGTGTAAGCGCGACCGCAAGGCCTTTGGCGAGAACTTCGTGACCGAGGAGGTGCAGAGCAACCTGCTCTCTCCGACGGCTACGCTTGTTGAGAGGGTGGGCGATCGCTACGTTGTGATCAATCCACCCAACACCTCGCTTACAACCGAAGAGTTAGACCACTCGTTTGACCTCCCGTATGAACGTGCGCCCCACCCCCGCTATCGTGGCAAGGGCGATATCCCCGCCTGGGAGATGATTAAGCACTCGGTGAATATTCATCGTGGCTGTTTTGGCGGATGCTCGTTCTGTACCATATCGGCCCATCAGGGTAAGTTTATCAACTCTCGCAGCGAGGGCTCAATCCTCCGCGAGGTTGAGGCTATAACCCGTATGCCCGACTTTCGAGGCTACATCTCCGATATCGGAGCCCCCTCGGCTAATATGTACCAAATGGGCGGTCGTGATAGCTCGCTCTGTGCCAAGTGTCGACGACCTTCGTGTCTTCACCCGAAGATGTGCCCTAACCTCGACAACGACCATCGCCCACTGCTGGCTCTCTACGAGAAAATTCGCGCTGTGAAGGGTATCAAGAAGGCCTTTGTTGGCAGCGGCATACGTTACGATCTCTTTGACAAGAGTAACTACTTCGAAACAGTCGTCAAGCACCACACCTCGGGTCGTCTGAAAGTTGCACCCGAGCACACCGAGGATCGTGTACTCAAGCTGATGCGTAAGCCCTCATTCGAGCTATTCGAAAAACTCAATGCCGACTTCCGCGCGGTGTGCCGTCGTGAGGGGCTTAACTATCAGCTGATCCCTTACTTTATATCTTCTCATCCGGGATGTACCGAGCAGGATATGCGCGCCCTGTCGCAGAAGGTGCTCGGCCGACTTAACTTCAACCTCGAGCATGGGCTGTCCGTCGAATCCGCCGACACC
>JAGBVQ010000026.1 GCA_017630245.1 Alistipes sp.
CACTTACACATACCACACGAGCCGCCACCGCCACAAGCCGACGGAAGGAATACCTGGTGGTTTGCAAGAGTCGAGAGAAGGGTCGAGCCGCTCTCTGCCTCGATTACACGCTCACCATCATTGATGTCGATAGTAACATTACCCGACGATGTGAGCTTTGCCTTTGCAAAGAGAAGCAGCGCAACCAGAAGCAGCGTCACTACCAGAAAGGCAACTATTGCAACTACAATTGTCATTACATCCATTTCTTTTTCTCTTATTAAAGGTTTACAACTGAATACCCGAGAATATCATAAATGCGATACCCATCAGGCCTGTGATAATAAATGCGATACCGGGGCCCTTCAACGCAGCCGGAATGTGCGAATAGGTGATGCGCTCGCGGATAGCAGCCATCATAACGATAGCAAGCCACCAACCAATACCCGAGCCAAGACCATAAACTACCGACTGGCCGAAGTTGTTGATCTCACCTGCGCCAACCATCTGCTGCATAAAGAGCGAACCACCCATAATTGCACAGTTCACAGCGATAAGCGGCAAGAAGATACCCAACTGGCTGTAGAGTGTGGGCGAGAACTTCTCGACTACCATCTCAACCAACTGCACGAATGCAGCGATAACTGCGATGAAGACGATAAACGAGAGGAAGCTCAAATCAACACCCTCAACCAACGCTCCGGGAGCAAGCACATACTTATTAAGAAGGTAGTTCAAGGGCACGGTCATAGTCTGTACGAAAGTAACAGCAAGACCCAGACCCAAAGCTGTCTTTACGCTCTTCGATACGGCAATGTACGAACACATTCCGAAGAAGAATGCGAAGACCATATTGTCGATAAAGATCGAACTAATAAACAAATTCAAAGTTTCCATACACTACCCTCCTATTTTTCCTGTAAATCCTTATTGAACGAGCGGTGTGCCCAGATGATGCAACCAACCAGAATCAGTGCCATCGGCGGGAAGAGCATAATACCGCAATTCGAGTAGAAACCACCCTCATTGATGTACCACGACTCGGGAATCAAACGGAAGCCCAAGAGGCAACCCGATCCGAGCAACTCGCGGAAGAAGGCGATAATAACCAGAATAAGTGCATAGCCCAAACCGTTACCGATACCATCGAGGAACGATGCCCAGGGCTTGTTACCGAGTGCAAATGCCTCAACACGACCCATTACGATACAGTTGGTGATAATCAGACCAACGTAAACCGACAACTGCTTCGACACGTCGTAAACAAATGCCTTCAATACCTGGTCTACCAAGATAACCAAAGCTGCGATAACTACCAACTGCACGATGATACGGATACGCGCGGGAACACCGTTGCGCAACAGCGACATCACAAGGTTAGAGAACGCAGTCACAGCCATTACCGACAAGCCCATAACGATAGCAGGCTTGAGCTGAACGGTAACCGCCAAAGCCGAACAGATACCCAGAATCTGTACGATGACAGGGTTATTACCACTGAGCGGACCTGTCAAATATTTCAAACTCTTACTGCTCATTGTTTTCGTTGTTTAATTCGTTAGACTCTACCTCCTTGGCTGCAGCAGCTGCACGCACTGCATCAAAGTAAGGCTTGTAATAGTTAAGTGAGTTAAGAATCATTGCCGACACACCATCCGAAGTCTTTGTACCACCGGTGATGGCATCAACCTCGTGGGGATTCGACTTGTCTGCACCGCCCTTCTTCAAGGTGATACCAACGAGCTCCTCGCCCTCGAAAACGCTCTTACCAACGTACTGAGCCTGGTGCTTTGCAGTAGTGATCTCTGCACCAAGACCCGGAGTCTCACCCGAGTGATCGAGTACGATACCCTTAACGGTATTCATATCGGTATCAAGCGCAACATAACCCCAGATCGGGCCCCAAAGACCTGCACCATAGAGCGGCAGAACTACGCCTGTAGCAGCCTTGAATGCGGGATACTTACCCTGCTCGAATGCGCCCTTCAGATCCTTCATCACCTCGAATACCTCTGCAGCATCGTTGGTCAGCACATTACCCTCAGCGTCGAAAACGACAGCCTCAGTAATAATGCTATCATAAGGAGTCTCTGCAGGATTCTCGCCCAGAGCCTTAACAATCTGATCCTTCTTCTCGTTGAGCATATTCTCGTACTGACGGCTCTGCAACGAGAGCGAAGCCACCGACAGAAGAACTGCAACGACAACCACCATTACTACCGAATAGATAATAATATAGGTGTTACTATTTGTATTAAATTTTGCCATAATTGCTTCTCCTCCTTATTTTACGAGTTTTACACGATTTTTTCTGCGGCGGATGTTAGCCTCTACTACGAAGTAGTCAACCAGCGGAGCCAACGCATTCATAAAGAGAATCGAGAGCATCATACCTTCGGGATATGCAGGGTTGATCTCGCGAATCATAATCGCGATAGCACCTGTCATAAAGCCCACGATGTACTTACCGGTCGAAGTCTGAGCCGAAGTTACGGGGTCAGTAGCCATAAAGACTGCACCGAACGCAAAACCACCAACCAGAAGATGCATATAGGGAGCAACATCCTGAGCGCCGATAGCGCCTACGCCACAAAGGTCGCAGAGGTAAGCCATCGCTGCACCACCCACGAATACCGACACCATAGTCTTCCACGATGCGATACCTGTAAAGAGCAGAACAGCAGCACCAATCAAGATTGCCAAGGTCGAAGTCTCACCGAACGAACCGGGGATAAAACCGAGGAATGCATCCAAAGCCGACCACTGCATCGAGCCATTAGTAGCCAACTGCTCGAGAGCTGTAGCACCCGAAACACCATCAACCTGAGCGCCCATCATCGTCCAATCAGAGTACCACACCTTCTCACCCGACATCTGCGGAGTGTAGGCGAAGAATACGAATGCACGAGCAAGGATCGCGGGGTTGAATACGTTCATACCTGTACCACCGAATACCTCCTTACCGAAGATAACTGCGAAAGCGGTACCCAGAGCAACCATCCACAACGGAGTGCTTACCGGCATAATGAGCGGAATAAGAAGACCCGACACGAGGAAACCCTCATTGATAGCGTGGCCACGCAACTGAGCTGCTGTAAACTCGATACCCAGACCTACGATATAGGTTGTAGCAATCATCGGCAGGATGCGAACCAAACCGTAGAAGAATGCGGTCCAACCCTCAAGGCCCACCTGGCTACCGGTATTGTAGCAACCGAACAGAAGCGCCGGAAGAAGAGCCAACACAACCACGATCATCGTACGCTTCATATCGATACAGTCACGAACGTGCGCACCGCTCTGCGTGGTCTTGTTGGGAACGAACAAGAATGTCTCGAAACCATCGAATGTAGACTCGAGGAACGAGAGCTTACCGCCCTTCGAGAAGGTCGGCTTCAATTTGTCAACAATATTACGAAGTGCCTTCATTACTCGCCCTCCTTAATCATTAAGTTAATACCCTGACGGATAATCTGCTGCATATCGGTCTTCGAAGGATCGACAAACTCGCAAAGTGCGAAGTCCTCCTCAACAACCTCATAGATACCCAGATTCTCCATCTTGTCGATATCGCCGGCAAGGATTGCCTTCAGCAGGTGCATCGGGTAGATATCCATCGGCAGATACTTCTCATACAGACCGGTCACAACGAACGCACGCTCCTCACCGTTGAGGTTAGTATCGAGGTTGTAGGCCTTCTTGGGGCAGAGCCACGAGAAGTAAGCACGCGATACCGAGAACTTACCAAAGCGAGGCATCATCCAGCCCAGCATCTCGTAGTGGTTACCCTCGGGAATAACCGAAAGCATATTGGCGTAGAAGTTGATATGTCCATTCAACTCGCTCTTAACGCCCGTAAGAACGTTACCCGAGATCACACGAACAGACTGGCCCTCACCCTGAGGCTGAAGGTTATCCTTCAGGATCGATGCGATAGGAGCACCAGAGATGATGCGCATGTAGTGAGGCTTCACAACCTCCGAACCTGCAACTGCGATGGTCTTAGTCATATCGATCTTACCCTCCGAGAAGAGGCGACCGATGATTGCTACATCCTGGATGTTCACGGTCCATACACGCTCACCCTTGTTGATCGGGTCGATGTGGTGAATCTGAACGCCAACGTTACCTGCGGGGTGCTTACCCTCAAACGAGTGCAATTCTACACCCTTCAGGAAAGACCAATCACCCTCTGCCTTAGCGTGAGTCGAGAGGTGAACCTTACCCTCAGTAAGTTTACCGAGTACCTCGAAACCCTTCTGAAGGTTCTGCTTCTCACCCGCCAAAACATAGTTGTAATCGGGAGCGAGCGGCGCGCTGTCGAACGCCGACACAAAGATTGATTTAGGCATATCCGACGGATTTGCAATAACACCGTACGGACGCTGAATAAGCATCGTCCACAAGCCCGACTTGAGCAGCAGAGCGATAACATCCTCACGGCTCGCCGACTGAAGCTCGGGAACTGCAAACTCCTCATAAGACTGCTTAGCATCGGCCGAAATGGTCACGTTGAGAATCTTGCGCTTCTCACCACGATTCACCGCCGAAACGGTACCGCTGACGGGAGAGGTAAACAAAATACGCTCGTCATTCTTCGAGAAGAACAACGGCGTACCAGCCTTCACCACGTCGCCTACCTTAACCAACATCTTAGGAGTGACGCCCTCGAAATCCAGCGGAGAAACGGCATACTCCGAAGCGATCGGTGCCTGCACCAATGTCTTCTCGGCCTTACCCTGAAGATTTACGTCTAAACCCTTACGTAGTTTAATGATTTTCGACATTGTTTGAAATGTTTTTAATTGAGTAATAATAAGTTATGATTTGTTTCAAAAATTTTCCTTAAAATCACGCGCAAATATACAATTTATTCCACGGAAAATGGCATTATCAAACTCTTTTTTCGCATTAAAAATCAAAATAATTGTAAATTTGTACCGCAAAGCTGTTTTATGAGTAAATTTGTCGACATACACACCCACCATCCGAGTGGCCTAGCAATCGAACCCACTGCAGTTGGTGTGCACCCCTGGGATGCCGCTTCGCGCTCTATTTCAGAGGTCGAGCCTTTGGTTTCGGCTGCTGACATCGTAGGCGAAATCGGACTCGACTCGGTATGCAAAGTCGATATTGAGAGGCAGACCACAATCTTCCGCGAGCAACTTGCTTTGGCAGAGCGCCACAACAAGCCCGTAGTAATCCATTGCGTTCGCACCTTCGAGCAGATAATGAGGATTCTTGCAGACTATCACCTAAGAGCGGTAATCTTCCACGGTTTTATCGGCTCGCCCGAGCAGGCAAAACGTGCCATAGAAAAGGGCTATTTCCTCTCATTTGGCGAGCCCTCGTTTGCCTCTCCGCGCACGGTATTGGCCCTCGAGCAGACACCCCTCTCGAGTCTGTTTTTAGAGAGCGACGAACGACCCGTAACCATCGAGGATATTTACGCCAAAGCAGCTGTAATTAAACGAGTTACGATAGACGAACTCAAGAATTCGATTTTAGAAAACTACAATAAAATTTTCAGCAAAAATGAGTAATTGGCTCTCCCGAACCCAGCTGCTTTTAGGCAGTGAAAAATGTGATATTTTACAAGGTGCAAACGTTCTGGTCGTGGGACTTGGAGGAGTGGGTGCCTACGCTGCCGAGATGATCGCTCGCGCGGGTGTCGGGACAATGACCATAGCTGACGCTGACGTGGTTGGCCAGAGCAATATCAACCGCCAACTTATCGCCCTTCACTCGACCGTCGGCCGCCCGAAAGCAGAGCTTGTAGCAGAACGCTTGCGCGACATCAACCCCGAGATAAAACTCACAGTAGTAAATCGTTACATCAAAGATGACGAGACCTACACACTACTCGACTCGGCCAATTTCGACTATGTCGTTGACGCCATCGACACACTCTCGCCCAAGCTCGCACTAATCAAAGGCTCGCTCGACCGCAACATCCCGATTGTCAGCTCGATGGGTGCCGGAGCAAAGACCGACCCCACAAAGATGGAGATTTGCGATATCTCGAAGACCCACCACTGTCCGCTGGCACATATGCTCCGCAAGCGACTCCACAAAATAGGTATTCGCAAAGGTTTCAAGGCTGTATTTTCGCCCGAGCCGATACGCGAAGGGGCGATGATTCTTTGCGAGGAACAGAACAAAAAATCGAATGTCGGAACCATCTCCTACATCCCTGCACTCTTCGGCATAGGCTGCGCCTCGGTGGTCATACGAGGCCTTATCGGAGAGTTGGAATAACACAATAACAGACTAAAACACAATAAAATATGAAACCGAATATCGTTTTCTTGGATGCCTACTCAATCTGCGGCCGCGACCTATCCGACATCGCAGCACTGGGTAACTTTACCGCCTACGAATCGACCGAGCCTGAAGAGGTTTTGGAGCGCTGCATCGACGCCGATGTAATCATCGCAAACAAGACCATTCTCGACGCCGAGAAGCTGCATCAACTACCCCGCCTAAAGCTTATCTGCGTAGCAGCAACGGGTATGAACAATATCGATCTCAATGCCGCAGCCGACCTCGGAATCCCCGTTCGTAACGCCGTGGGCTACTCGACCCACTCGGTATCCGAGACTACGATCTGTTCGGCTCTTGCCTTGCTACGCGAGGTGGTCTACTACGACCGCTACTTCAAGTGTGGTGACTACTCGGCCTCGCCCCGAATGTTCAACTTCGACCGCCCCACGGGCCAGATTCACGGCAAGAATTGGGGCATTATCGGACTCGGCAACATCGGTCGCGAGGTAGCTCGCCTTGCCGCAGCCTTCGGCTGTAATGTTCGCTACACATCAACCTCTGGCGTATCTCGCCAGGAGGAGTGGGAGCAATCATCGCTTGATGAACTCCTCGCTTGGGCAGATGTAGTGTCGATACACTGCCCACTAAACGAGCGCACCAACAACCTCATAGACACTGAGCAACTTACCAAAATGAAGCCTACTGCAGTGATTATCAACGTAGCACGAGGTGGTATAATTAACGAAGAAGCTCTCGCTACAGCCCTAAACGAAGGTGTAATTCGCGGTGCTGCACTCGACGTATTCTCAAGCGAACCACTCAATGCATCTTCGCCCCTATTCCGCCTAAAAGATCCCTACAAGTTGCTGGCTTCACCCCACAACGCTTGGTCCACAGTCGAGGCTATAGATCGCCTTATCGCGTGCGTGCGCGATAATATTAAGGAGTACCTACCATTCGAATAGGGCCTAAATAACAATGGCTGTTGCGATTGCAACAGCCATTGTTATTTATCGTATAGTAAGATATTACAACTCAACCAAAGCCTCGCCATTCATCTCGGCGGGCTGGGGAAGACCCATAAGTTTCAATACTGTCGGAGCAACATCTGCAAGGATACCCTCCTTAACCGACTTCACACGATCCGAAACAACCACGATGGGCACCGGATTGAGTGAGTGAGCCGTATTGGGCGAACCATCCTCGTTCACTGCATTATCTGCATTTCCGTGGTCAGCAATAACAACAACCTCATAGCCATTCTTCTTCGCCGACTCAACAACTTTTGCCACACACTCATCAACAGCCTTAACAGCCTTAACAATAGCGTCATAGATACCTGTATGGCCTACCATATCGCCATTAGCAAAGTTCAAGCAGATAAAGTCATACTTCTGCTCATCGAGAGCGCCAACCAACTTATCGGCAACCTCGTAAGCGCTCATCTCGGGCTGCAGGTCATAAGTAGCAACCTTCGGCGATGCAACCAAGATTCGATCCTCACCCTTGAACTTCTCCTCACGACCACCGTTCAGGAAGAAGGTAACGTGTGCATACTTCTCGGTCTCGGCAATACGCAACTGCTGCAAGCCGAGTGACGAAACGTACTCACCGATAGTATTGTTCACATTCTCCTTATCGAAGAGGATGTGCAGACCCTTGAACGAAGCATCGTAGGGAGTCATACAGCAGTAGTAGAGCGGCAAGGTGTGCATACCCTCTGCCGGCATATCCTCCTGAGTAAGAGCCACGGTGATCTCGCGTGCACGGTCGTTACGATAGTTGAAGAAGATAACCATATCGTTAGCCTTGATCTGGCCCTCGGGGTTACCATTCTCGTCTACGCGAACAATCGGCTTCACGAACTCGTCGGTAATGCCCTCATCGTACGACTTCTGCATCGAAGCAACCATATCGGTCGAGTGCTCACCCACGCCGTTTACGAGCAGGTCATAACCAACCTTAACTCGCTCCCAGCGCTTATCGCGGTCCATTGCGTAGTAGCGACCAACGATCGAAGCGATCTTGCCGGTCGACTGCGCCATATGCGCCTCCAAAGCCTCGATAAAGCCCTTACCGCTCTTGGGGTCAGTATCACGACCATCCATAAAGCAGTGAACGTAGGTATTCTCAATGCCGTAGTGCTTCGAAATGTCGCAGAGCTTATAGAGGTGCTCGATCGAAGAGTGTACACCACCATCCGATACAAGACCCATAAAGTGAACATTCACGCCATTTGCCTTTGCATACTCAAACGCAGCCACAACCTCAGGATTCTGCAGAATCGAGTTATCAGCGCAAGCGCGGTTGATCTTTACCAAGTCCTGGTAAACAACACGACCTGCTCCGATATTGAGGTGACCAACCTCCGAGTTACCCATCTGACCATTGGGCAGACCTACATTCTCACCATCTGTACGGAGGAACGAGTGGGGATACTTCTCGGTCATAGCCGAGATGTACTCGGGGTGTACCGAGTAGATTACGTCCGAAGCGGTGTGATTACCCTCGCCCCAGCCGTCAAGAATCATCAATAATACTTTCTGTGCCATATTTTTCTCTTTTTTCTTTACGTCCGTTAATTAGTTCAGTTTCTCGGCGATAAGAGCCACAGCCTTATCGATTGCAGCCTGGATACCCTCAACATTCTTACCACCAGCTGTAGCGAAGAATGCCTGACCGCCACCGCCACCATTGATCTCCTTGGCAGCCTCGCGAACAACAGCTCCTGCATTCACGCCCGCAGCAACAACATCATCACCAAGCATAATTGTAAGGGTCGGCTTCTGGCCATATACCGAGCCGAGCACAAGTACCAACTTCGACGAGCGAGCACGCATTGCATAGGCCAGATCCTTAACAAACTCGCCCGACTTATTGGTCTGGTGCGATACCCATACTGCACCGCCACGCTCCTCAGCCTTGCCGATAAGCGTATCAGCCAATGCAGCCACCTGCTCCTTGCGCACCTGCTCGATCTCCTGCGACATTGCCTCATTGCTCTCAACGAGTTTCTTGATTGCCGCCATAATCTGAGTATTGTTCAGAGTCTCACCGATCTTCTGGATCATATCCTCTGCGGTATACATCAAATCCTCTGCAGCACAACCCGTAACAGCCTCGATACGGCGGACACCTGCCGAGATTGCGCTCTCACTCACGATGCGGAACATACCGATATTACCCGTAGCCGAGGTGTGAGTACCACCACACAACTCAACCGAGCTGCCAAACTTAATCATACGCACCTTGTCGCCATACTTCTCGCCGAAGAGCATCATTGCTCCTGCAGCCTCTGCCTCCTCCTTGGTAGCCTCGCGGTTCTCCTCGAGGGGGTGGTTAGCACGAATCGACACATTCACCAGACGCTCAACCTCACGAAGCTCCTCACGCGAAACCTTCTGGAAGTGCGAGAAGTCGAAACGCAAGTAGCCGGGAGTTACAAGCGAGCCCTTCTGCTCAACGTGCGAACCGAGAACGGTACGCAAAGCCTCGTGCATAAGGTGGGTTGCTGTATGGTTATTTGCAGCCGACTGACGCTGCTCTGCATTTACTACTGCTGTAAACTCTGCCTCGGGATTCTCGGGAAGCGAAGTTGCGATGTGGATAATAAGACCATTCTCCTTCTCGGTAGCAACGATATCCAGGCGCTCGTTTGCGCTCTCGATGTAACCTGTGTCACCAATCTGACCACCCGAGTTACCATAGAACGGAGTCTGATCGAAAACAAACTGGTAGGTAGTCTTATTCTTCGAAGTTACTCGACGATAACGAGCAATCTTCACCGGAGCAGTCAGCTGATCATAGCCCACAAACTCACTCTGCTTGATGGGGAAGAGCTCCACCCAATCATCGGTATCCACAGCCGAAGCGTTACGCGAGCGCTCCTTCTGTGCCTGCAGCTCCTTACCGAACTCCTCGAGATCAACACCTACACCCTGTTCCTTTGCAATAAGCTCGGTAAGGTCGATGGGGAATCCGTATGTATCGTAGAGAAGGAATGCATCCTTACCCGAAATCTCGCTCTTGCCAGCCTTCTTGGTCTGTGCAATCACGCCGTCAAGCAAGTTGATACCCGTAGCCAGAGTGCGGAGGAACGAAGACTCCTCCTCCTCGATAACTCGCTCAACGAGAGTCTGCTGAGCCTTAAGCTCGGGGAACTGTGCACCCATCTGCTCAACAAGCGTTGCAACCAACTTGCAGATAAAGGGCTCATTGAAGCCGAGGTAGGTATATCCGTAACGCACGGCACGGCGCAAGATTCGACGAATAACGTAACCTGCCTTCACATTCGAGGGGAGCTGACCGTCTGCAATCGAGAATGCGATTGCGCGGAGGTGGTCTGCGATAACTCGCATAGCTACATCCACCTTCTCCTCCTGGCCATAAGCCTTACCCGACATTGCCGAGATGCGCTGGATGGTAGGCTGGAATACATCAGTATCATAGTTCGACTTCTTGCCCTGCATAATCATACACAAGCGCTCGAAGCCCATACCTGTATCAACGTGCTTTGCGGGCAGCGGCTCGAGTGAGCCATTAGCCTTACGATTAAACTGCATAAACACGAGGTTCCAGATCTCGATAACCTGCGGGTGGCCCATATTAACCATATCGCGACCCGAAACCTTTGCGATCTCAGCCTCGTCGCGCAGATCGAAGTGAATCTCGCTACAAGGACCGCAAGGACCGGTCTCGCCCATCTCCCAGAAGTTATCGTGCTTGTTACCGCGGATGATATGATCCTCGGGCAGATACTGCTTCCAATAGTCGTAAGCCTCCTGATCGAAGGGTACGCCATCCGACTCGCTACCCTCGAAAACGGTAGCATACATACGCTCCTTGGGCAGGTGGTAAACCTCGGTCAGCAACTCCCAGGCCCACGAAATAGCCTCCTGCTTGAAGTAGTCACCGAATGACCAGTTACCCAGCATCACGAACATTGTATGGTGGTAGGTATCGTGACCAACCTCCTCCAGGTCGTTATGCTTACCCGACACACGCAGACACTTCTGAGTATCCGCTGCACGGGGGTATTTGCGGGGAGCATTACCCAAGAAGATATCCTTAAATTGGTTCATTCCGGCATTGGTAAACATCAATGTCGGGTCGTTCTTCACGACCATCGGAGCCGACGGTACGATAGCGTGACCCTTGCTCTCGAAGAAGTCGAGAAAAGCTTGTCTGATTTTGTTTGATTCCATATATACTTTTTATGCTGATTATTTCTATCTCAAATCAATTTGCAAAGATACATATTTTCGCTAAATTTGCATCATCAA
>JAGBVQ010000027.1 GCA_017630245.1 Alistipes sp.
ACCTGCGGATTATCGAGCAGGCCTCGCTTCACGAGGTTGATCTTATAGAGCCACGAGACACGGCGATAGACCACATACTTATACATCTTCGCCATCTCGGGATTCATCTCGGCCATCTCCGCATAATCCTTAATAATCCTCTCGGTAACCAACATATCATCGGCCAGGTGCTTGGCAGTAACTGCGGCACTAACCGACTGTCCCTCGCGATCCAGAAGGTAACGATAGACGGGATGAGGCCAATAGTAAGCACTCTTGACGGTCGCCATAGGCTTGAACTTCCACTCGTTATCGGTATAGAAGATTCCCTCCGACTGGGTGTAGTTTATATCAATAAGGTTCTCGCGCTTATAGGCGATATTATGCATCCAGATACTCCACAGACCCTTTTTATTCTGCAGGCACTCCTTCGAAAAATCCATTACTACACCACCAGGAAAGCGGCTAAGCGTAGCTCTCTTCTCGCCCTTGGCATAGATTCTCACGAAGTCCGTAAGGAAGAGATCTACATCGAGTGTCTCGAGCAGCGAAACCATCTCTGCAAAGTTATCGGTATAGAACGAGTCATCCGCATCAAGCACCTTCACATACTTGCCGCTCGCGCGATAGAGGCCTGCGTTGATACACGATCCATAGTTGCCATTCGGCTTATCGATAACGACAAACGAGGAGGGAAATCTCTCCGCATAGGATTGAGCGATAGCCAACGATCGATCGCGACTACCGTCATTCACCACAACAACCTCCACACGCTCCATTCCATCTATAATCAGTGACGAGAGGCACTTGTCCAGATACTCCTCCATATTGTAGGTTGGAATGATGATCGAGATAACCTTTCCCATACGAAAATGCTTTTTAGAAAACTTTTATTACCTTTTTGCGGCAGCAAAGTTAGTCAATTTCCAATCAAAAAACACCATATACAACAAATTTGCCGTAAAATGCACTCCTTCGGGGCCTTCTTGGTGACATTTCGACCCGACAAAACCGACTCTGCCGCCATATCCACAACCCATCACCTCCTATGCGACTTTATTTGCAACACATCCTCTGCGCTGCCACAACCAAGCGCAAAAAGGAAGGGCTGTCGCAACATCTCTGTTGGACAGCCCTCATCGATATTATCTCTCTTGCGATTGATTACATCTTCTTGCCTACGTTAGTCTTAACGTTCGACACCTTTGCGCCTGTGTTCTTAACAGCCTTCTGTACGGGCTTTGCCTTAGGAGCCTTCTTCTCAGCTACTACGGTTGCGTCCTCTACAGCGTCGGTTGTCTTCTTGCGCGAACGGCGAGTCTTAGGCTTAGCCTCTGCCTGTGCAGCTGCCGGAGTTACGCCGAATGTGTAAGCCTCGTTGAAATCAACGAACTCGATGATACACATATCTGCACCGTCACCCAAACGGAAACCGGTCTTCAAGATACGGGTGTAACCGCCCGGACGATTTGCAATCTTCGGAGCAATTGTGCGGAACAACTCGGTTACAGCCTCCTTCTGCTTGAGGTACGAGAATACTACACGACGCGAGTGAGTGGTATCCTCCTTCGAACGTGTTACCAGAGGCTCCACGAACTGCTTAACTGCCTTTGCCTTTGCAACCGTCGTCTCAATGCGCTTGTGCAGAATCAGCGACGATGCCATGTTCGAAAGCATAGCCTTGCGGTGACCTGCCTGACGGCCAAGGTGATTAAAATTCTTATTGTGTCTCATAATTATTCTTTATCAAGTTTGTACATAGATACGTCCATTCCGAACTTAAGGTTGAGCGACGAGAGCAACTCATCGAGTTCCGTGAGCGACTTCTTACCGAAGTTGCGGAACTTGAGCAGATCGTTGCGATTGAGGCGAACCAGATCACCTACTGTATCAACATCAGCTGCCTTCAAGCAGTTGAGTGCGCGAACACTCAAATCCTGATCCGAAAGCTTAGTCTTCAACAGTTGGCGCATGTGGAGAATATCCTCATCAAACTCCTCCGAGCCGCTATTATCCTCCATATTGAGGGTAATCTTCTCGTCCGAGAAGAGCATAAAGTGCTGGATGAGAATCTTCGCAGCCTCCTTCAACGCATCCTTCGGATGAATCGAGCCGTCTGTAGTAATCTCAAGATTAAGTTTCTCGTAGTCGGTCTTCTGCTCTACACGATAGTTCTCGATTGCATACTTCACGTTCTTGATCGGAGTGTGAATCGAGTCGATAGGCAGCGTACCAAACTCGCAGTCAGCAGGAGTATTCTCCTCTGCAGGTACATAACCGCGACCCTTACCAATGGTAATGGTCAGCTGCATCTTTGTACCCGGAGCCAAGTGGCAGATTACCAAATCGGGATTCAAAACCTTGAAGAACGAAAGGAAGTTCGAGATGTATCCTGCCGTAAGTTCAGTAACACCGGCAACATTGATGGAAACCTTTTCGGCATCCTGATTATCTACGGTGCGAATGAAGCGAATCTGCTTCAGTTTGAGAACGATGTCAATCATTCCCTCCATCACACCGGGAATAGCGGCAAACTCGTGGTCAACACCGGCAACCTTCACGGTCGTAATTGCATATCCCTCCAACGAAGAGAGCAAGATACGGCGCAAAGCGTTACCGATTGTCATACCGAAACCGGGCTCCAACGGACGGAACTCAAACTTTCCGAACGACGAAGTCGATTCAAGCATGATAACCTTTTCAGGTCTTTGGAATGCTAATATTGCCATAATTTAATTTGTGTTATTGATTACTACTTCGAGTACAACTCGACGATGAACTGCTCCTTGATATTCTCGGGGATCTCCTCGCGCTCGGGACGCTGCAAGAACTTACCGCTCATCGAAGCACCATCCCACTCGAGCCACGAGTAGCGGCTCTTAGATGCACCTGCCAACGAATCTACAATAACCTCCAACGACTTCGACTTCTCGCGAACCGATACCACGTCACCTACCTTGAGCGAGTACGACGGGATGTTTACGATCTCGCCATTTACGCAGATGTGACGGTGAGAAACCAACTGACGTGCTGCTGCACGTGTAGGAGCAATACCAAGACGGTAAACAACGTTGTCGAGACGGCACTCAAGCAGCTTCAACAGGTTCTCACCTGTGATACCACCCATACGGGCAGCCTGCTCATAAGTACGCGAGAACTGCTTCTCGAGCAATCCGTATGTGTACTTTGCCTTCTGCTTCTCTGACAGCTGCAAACCATACTCCGAAGTCTTTTTACGCTTGCGCGCAAGACCGTGTTGTCCGGGAGGATAGTTTCTCTTATCGAGACTCTTATCCGCACCGTAAATAGCCTCGCCGAACTTTCTGGCGATTTTTGTTTTAGGTCCTATATATCTTCCCATTGTTTTTACTTTTTAATAATTTTTTGTCAAAATCAAGTTTTGTCCTCTCCTTTTCCGTTTAGACGCAAAAATTATACGCGACGACGGTTAGGAGCGCGACAGCCGTTGTGCGGCATCGGTGTAACGTCGATAATCTCCATTACCTCGATTCCTGCACCGTGAATGGTAC
>JAGBVQ010000028.1 GCA_017630245.1 Alistipes sp.
AAAAAGAGGCGGATTTTTCCGCCTCTCTGTCTATTTTTTTATATTTTGTGGCCGCCGTTTAGATAATATCGAGAGCAATCTGCATCATATCGGTAAAACTCTTCTGGCGAGCTTCGCTGGTGGTATCCTCACCGGTTACAAGAGAGTCTGAAATTGTGCAGATTACAAGCGCTTTATTGCCACTTCTTGCCGCATTCGCATAGAGCGCCACGGCCTCCATCTCTACCGCTAAAACGCCCATCTTCTGCCACTGCTTCCACGATTCGGGCGAGTCGCTGTAGAAGGTGTCGCTTGCAAGGATATTTCCAACCTTATACTTAACACCCAACTCCTCGGCCTTGTCTGCGGCTGAACGCAATAGGTCGTAATCTGCAATCGGAGCGAATGTTCCGGGGAGGTTGTACTGCGCCATATAGTTCGAGTTGGTGCACGAGCCCATTGCAATCACAATGTCGCCAATATGTAAATCGGGATCGTAGGCACCTGCAGAACCAGTTCGGATAATCGTCTTAACTCCATAGAAATTAAATAGTTCAAATGTATAGATGCCGATAGAAGGGATACCCATTCCGTGGCCCATAATCGAGATACGCTTACCCTTATAAGTGCCTGTATATCCATACATACCGCGCACCTCGTTGAAGAGTACGGGGTTCTCGAGGTAGGTCTCCGCCATAAACTTAGCACGCAACGGATCGCCTGCCATAATCACTTTTTCGGCTATTTCGCCATATTGTGCGCCTATGTGCGCAGTAGGAGTGTTTGCCATAGTATTATCTCTCAATTTGTTTATAGCTCCAAATATAGCAATAATAGCATACATTGCCAAATTTTAGCCATAAAAACATCGCGACAACCGACTTTCGCAAATAATTAGTTATATTTGCGTTGTTATAAATATGCTTATAGACAACAGAAAAACTAACTAATACTTTAATCTTATGAGAACAATTTTGAAAGTTTGTGCACTGCTTATTGCAACAACGATCTGCACAACCGTCGCTTTTGCTGCACCCAAACAACGCTATGTTGATGCATCTACGCTTACCATTATCAACAAGGCGCATAATGACGGATTGCCATTTAGTCGAGTAGATGTTTCGAAATTCGACATCCCCGAGTTTGCGAAAAAGGGTCTCTCTAACTCTACCGGCTTGGCTATAGTCTTCAGCACCGACAGCCGCAATATCAGCGCAAAGTGGACTACGGTAACCAAAAGAGCCAGCACGAATATGACTCCTATATTCAAGAGCGGTTGCGATCTCTATATTAAGGAGGGCAATAAGTGGGTATTCGCAGGTGTTGCACGCCCCAAAATTGGAGATAACAACCATCAATTCAATATTGTAAGCAATATGGAGGAGGGTGTAAAAGAGTGTATGCTTTATCTGCCTATGTTTGACACTGTGACCTCATTCCAAATCGGAGTAGACGAAGGTGCAACCATTGAGGCTATACCTTCACCTTTTGAGAAGAGAGTCTTGTTCGTAGGTTCGAGCCTTACACACGGTGCATCGGCTGCCCGTTCTGGTCTCTGTTATGTAGCAAAGATGGGCCGTATGCTGAATGTTGAGACTCCGAATATTGGTCTTAGCGGTATGTGTAAACTGGATGACTACTTTGCGAATATAGTCTGTGCAACGGAGGCAGATGCCTATATTTTCGACACCTTCTCAAACTCGACAAAGCAGAATATTGAGGATCGTCTTTACAACTTTGTGAAGCGCATTACCGAGGCTCATCCCGGCAAACCGATGATCTTCTTGCAGACAATCAAGCGCGAATCAGGTCGTTTTGATACGGTTATTCGTCAGCGCAACGCAGAGCAAATGGCTGCGGCAGTGGCAGAGATGGCTCGAGTACGCAAGGATTTTCCGAATGTGTTCTTTATCAATCCCGGATTTGATGTATGGGATGACGGCGAGGGTACGATCGATGGTTCGCATCTGAACGATCTCGGAGTGCAGCGCACGCTTGATAATATTATGCCGAAGGTGACCAAAATCTTGAAGAAGTATAAGATCCTTACCAAGTAATAACATTACCTTATCAAGATTTAGAATTGGGCGCAGATTGAGTCTGTGCCCATTTTTTGTGATAATTACAATAAATATCTATTTTTGCATAGCAAATAGTTGAAATATGAATCTTCGCAAGGCTGAAATATCGGATATGGAATCCATTCTTTGCATTATTGGCGAAGCTCAAGTGCAGATGGCTCGCTTGGGTATCGATCAGTGGCAGAATGGCTATCCCAACAGAGAGGCTATTACTACGGATATCGAGAGAGGCGTGGGAGTGGTTATTGATTCCGCAGAGGGCATTGCGGCCTATTGTGCAGCCATCTTTGGCGAGGATCCAACCTATGCTCGAATTGATGATGGTAAGTGGCTGACCGACAGTGATTCGCAATATGTGGTAGTTCATCGTTTGGCAGTGGCTGACCGATTTAAGCAGCAGGGTATTGCAACCGACTTTATGCGTCGCATAGAGAGCCTTGCTCTTGAGCGTGGCTGCGATAGTTTCCGCATCGATACGCATCACGACAATCTTTATATGCACGCCCTCTGTGCGCGACTTGGCTTTGTGCGTTGTGGCGTTATCTATGTCAGTGACGGCACGCCTCGCGTGGCTTATGAGAAGCTGTTGCGATAATTTTTGCAGTTTATTTGTATTATTTCACTATATTTGCACCCGCATTACAGCAGTTTTGCACGCAAAATCGGGGGTGACCGGTTTTGACAGCAGGTAGAATTTGATTGTAAGCACGTCGAGCGCTGTGTGGCGGCTCGTTAATCCCGACGCTCAAACTACAAATGGCAATAATAGCTATGCACTCGCTGCCTAATTTTCAAGGAAAATTGGCTTAATCGACGGGCCCAAGGAGGTCTGACGACGAGTATCCCGAAGTGCGATTCCGCTCTTTAATTGTGCTTCATACGGGGTATCATTCTTTAAGAGATAGCGCTGTAGGTGTCCCGACTGCAGGGCGAAATTTAGGGACTGGGACTCGTGTTAGGCTGCCGCCTGCCGGATGCGGGTAGAAGGATGAAATGGTCGGCTAAACGTGTAGAAAGCTTTTGGGTTCCTTGTTTGGACGCGGGTTCGACTCCCGCCACCTCCACCACCCGGATTTAAGCAGAGCAGACGACTTAAGTCGTCTGTTTTTTTTTGTTTTGTTCAGTAGTTTGTGTGCAAGCCCACACTCCCTCCAAAACAAAAATCACCTTCGGTGTTGCTCTGCTTTTATGTGACGTCAGTGCTCACTGAATTATGGGGGTTGCGAGGATAGGGTTATGTTTATTGCTCGACCTACGGTCTGCGCTGCAATGTATCCCCGCGAGCTCGAGCCTCTGGCTCGACCTTCGACTCCCGCCACCTCCACCACCCGGATTTAAGCAGAGCAGACGACTTTTTTTTCTTTGTGTGAGATTTTGTGCGCAAGCCCACAATTACGCATAAACAAAAAAGCCGATAGTAATACTATCGACTCTTTAATGCTCTGATTTATCTACTCCATATATTGAAGGTGCGAGTGGTCGGTTATAAACCGGTAATCGTCAACGTGGAGATTGAAGAACTTTCCTACACCTGTTTTGGTGGTAGACTCCAAGACCTTGTTCTCCTTGGTAGCATTGTGCTTGCCAAAACCGATATTAAGGCTCATAACATCCGAATTGAAATCACCCTCCGACTTAAAGGCAACGTGTTTGTCGCCACGTTTCGAATACCAATAAGCGAAACAATTACTATAGGTGCTATGACCTCCGCCTCTCATCAAGAATGCGGTGCAGAACTCGTCGCTATAGCAGAAGTCGTAGAAATTGGTATGGCGCTCGTCTATAAAACCGCAACTCGTCTCGTAGTTCTCATTCTTGCCGTAGTAGAGTGGGTGGATATTGCGCAGACAGTTGGCTCCGGTGCGGATATGGAAACCTACGTGAACACCACCTATTCGCATATTGGTAAAGGTGTTATCGTAACCCTCGACAAGTACACCAACGCTAGCAGGTGTGCAGTTGCCTACAATATTTACGCTGTGGATATCTGCATCCGAAGAGCCGCTATTTGCACCTCGTTTAATATGGATACCAAGCGTAACGTGCTTGATGGATGTATTGCGAATGACAGTTTCACGACCGCTATCGATAGATACACCTTTAGCCACTCCGCTGCCATCAATAATGCCTCCGTCGAGGTAGTAGTTGCTACCCGGAACATAGACGGTGTTGAATGGATCCTTGCCACCCAAGCGGATCATTGCCTCCTCGCTATTCCAGCCATCCATAGCCTTGATGATAGCGTAATTTGACAACTCCAGCGATACGCTCTTTTTTGGGTCTGCCGGTGTGCAGATCGGTTTCGAAATAGGGTAGACGCCATCGGGAAAATAGATTGTGCGGTTGGGATTATTGTCGATAATCTTCTGAATAGCATCGCTTACATCGCTCTTGCCATCACACTTGACCTTTACAATTACATAGTTCTTCTCCTTTGGAGTTTGAGCCATTCCCATTGCCGGAAGTATAACGACGGAGAGTAAAATTACGAGTTGTCGAATGTTCATAGTTTGATGCGTTTTTAGTTGTGTGGCAACAAAAATAGTAAAAAATATCGAGGATGGCAATGGAGATTAAATGCCGAAAAGTTTTTTCTGATGATACTTTGTCGAAAAAAAAGATTGGTCATTCTTTTCGTAAATTATAAAAAAAAGGTATTTTTGTAAAAATAACCATAAACAACCAGACTTTATGACTAAGAAAATCCTTCTTTTGGGCTCAGGTGAGCTTGGTAAAGAGTTCGTTATTGCTGCTCAGCGCAAAGGTCAGCACGTTATCGCTTGTGATTCGTATGTAGGTGCACCGGCTATGCAGGTGGCCGATGAGTGCGAGGTCTTCGATATGCTTAACGGCGAGGCTCTCGATGCCGTTATCGCAAAGCATAATCCTGATATCATCGTTCCTGAAATTGAGGCAATCCGCACGGAGCGCCTTTATGAGTGGGAGCAGCGTGGTGTGCAGGTAGTGCCGAGCGCAAAGGCTGTAAACTTTACGATGAACCGTAAGGCGATCCGCGATCTGGCAGCCAAGGAACTTGGCCTAAAGACCGCAAAGTATTTCTATGCAAAGTCTTACGAGGAGTTGTGCGAGGCTGCGGAGAAGGTTGGCTTCCCCTGCGTTGTAAAACCTCTGATGTCATCTTCGGGTAAGGGCCAATCATTGGTTAAGACCCGCGAGGATCTTCAGGCAGCGTGGGATTATGGTTGCAGTGGTAGCCGTGGCGATATCCGCGAGCTTATCATTGAGGAGTTTATCCACTTCGATAGTGAGATTACGCTCCTTACCGTTACTCAGAAGAACGGCCCGACCCTCTTCTGCCCGCCGATTGGTCACATTCAGAAGGGTGGCGATTATCGCGAGAGCTTCCAGCCTGCGCCTATCTCGGAGGAGCACCTCCGCGAGGCTGAGCGTATGGCCGAGGCTGTAACAAAGGCACTGACAGGTGCCGGTATCTGGGGTGTTGAGTTCTTCTTGAGCCACGAGAATGGCGTGTACTTCTCGGAGTTGTCACCTCGTCCGCACGATACAGGTATGGTTACGCTTGCAGGTACGCAGAATCTTAACGAGTTCGAGTTGCACCTCCGTGCCGTTCTCGGCTTGCCGATTCCCGCGATCACCTATGAGCGTATGGGAGCAAGTGCTGTAATCCTTTCGCCCATTGCAAGCAAGGAGCGCCCCAACTACCGTGGCGAAGAGGAGGTTTGTGCTGAGGAGAATACCTATTTAAGAATCTTTGGAAAGCCCTACACTAAGCTTAATCGCCGTATGGGAGTTGTAGTTCGTTACGCACCGAAGGGTAGCGATCTCGACGAGTTGCGCGATAAGACTAAGGCTGCAGCTGCAAAGGTTGAAGTTTATTGATAATTGTTTTTCACAATATAGGAAGTGGGTGTGTAGAAATACGCATCCACTTTTTTATTACCAAATACCTAATCCCTGTGATTGCAAAATTTATGATTTCACCTTATCTTTGCTAGCAAAGATAAAACTACAGGACATGAGTAAAAGGCTATATAGCCTGACAGATAAAATGAGTGACTTGATTTGCGACAATTACAACCTGTTGCAAGTCATGAGTCGTTTCGGACTTCCATTAGGCTTCGGTGATTACACGGTAGAAGAAGTCTGCCTATCCAATCAAGTGGACGCAAATACCTTTTTGAGAGTCGTCAATTTCATCAATAAAGGACATGCACGCTCGTATGCCAATGTGGATCATATTTCCGTAGGATCCTTGATCAACTACTTGAAGAATGCCCATCATTATTTCCTCGATTTTCAATTGCCAAGCATCCGCAGGAAATTGCTGGAGGCTATCGATTGTTCAACGGACAATGAAATAACCTTCCTTATCCTCAAGTTCTTCGACGGATATGTCCAGGAAGTGCGTAATCACATGAATTACGAGGACATGAATGTCTTTACTTATGTAGAGAATCTTCAGAAAGGCATTAAGGATGAGGACTATAACATCGATATGTTTGTGAGAAACCACGACCATATTGACGACAAGCTGACTGAATTAAAGAACATCATCATCAAGTATTATCCGGATAGCAAGAAGGCCTATTTAATGAATGCCGTACTCTTCGACATCTATAATTGCGAAAAAGACTTGGCTTCACACAATGCTGTGGAAGACTACTTGTTTGTTCCTGCCGTATTGCAATTGGAAAAGGATGTGACTGAACAAGCCAGAATGATTCAAGAAATAGAAGAAAAGGAATCAACTAATACGGAAAAGAAAGAAATGCAGGATGGCTTAAGTCAGCGTGAAAAGGAAATTATTACTTGTGTTGTGAAAGGATTGTCCAATAAAGAAATTGCCGACCAACTTTTCATTTCCATCCATACGGTCATTACGCATCGAAGAAACATTGCCCGTAAATTACAGATTCATTCCCCGACATTGCTTACGGTATATGCCATCGTCAACAAGTTGGTGGACATCAGTGAGGTAAAAGTAAACCTATAAATACCTAATTTTGGGGATTGCACAATGCATCATAAAGGCTTAACTTTGCACATGTAAGTTAGTCATAAAAGAATTATGTAAACCACAAAAGTTAGTTATTAGTTAGAAATAGAAAGAACGCCCAGCGAAGTGATTTTGCGGGGCGTTCTTATTTATTAGAGATGTGATAATAGAATCAATTAACAAACACACAATCAAAATACTCTTCAAACAAATCGTGTGCTGCATCCAATTGTGCTGGGGTATTTTCTTTTACACCTTGCAACTTGTATTCCTTGCCCATAGCTTCGTACTTATGTACGCCAAGCGTATGATAGGGGAGTATTTCAATGCGCTGAATCATCTTGTAGTCTTTGAAGTGTTCACCCAAGGCACGGATGTCTTCTTCGGCATTGCTATATCCTGGTACTAAAACATAGCGCATCCAGAAAGGTTTGCCATGATTTTCCAACCACTCGGCTGTCTTTAAAGTTTGTTCATTCTTGCGTTCAGTCAAGGTTATGTGTCGCTCAGGGTTGAATTGCTTCACATCAAGCAAGACCAAATCCACCAATCCGAGCAATTCTTCCACATGTTCGTTCCAAATGCTTCCGTTGGTATCTATACATACATGGATACCCAGTTCTTTCAATCGCTTTACCATCGGCACCAAATCCTTTGCTTGGAAAGTAGGTTCACCACCACTGAATGTAACACCACCTTTTTTACCGAAGAAAGGACGTTGGCTCATAGCCATTCGTGCGATTTCATCCACCGATGTTTCCTTGCTTTCGCCTTTCGCATCGATGGTATCAGGATTTGCACAATACAAGCAACGGAAATTACATCCTTGGAGGAAAACCACCAATCTCAATCCGGGACCATCGAAGGTACCCATTGATTCATAGGAGTGTACTCTTAACATATTTATTGATTAAATAAAAGCGTGGCAGAAGAACTGTCACGCTTTTTATTAAATAGTTTGTTCTAAAATTACATTCTTTCGTGGAAGCTACGAGAGATTACTTCCAACTGGTGTTCGCGGCTCAACTTGATGAAGT
>JAGBVQ010000029.1 GCA_017630245.1 Alistipes sp.
ATCAGTGTGCCCCTCTCGATTAAGTTGGAGGAGGCGAACGATCTGCTTTTCCGCTTGCGTCACGCTGATGTCTGCGCAATATTTGTATCGCGAAATCAACTCCCCAAGATTCGTCGTATCCGCGAGCAGCTGCCGCTTGTTAAGCACGTTATCGTATGGGGCGATATCGAGCTCGAGGAGGGTGAGATGAGCCTTTCGGATCTCAACGCTATGGGTGAGCAGTATCTTGCGGAGCACCGAGAGGAGTTCTTGGAGATTGGCCGCTCGGTTCAGAATGACGACTACGCGACCATTACCTATACCTCTGGTACTACAGCTGATCCGAAGGGTGTAATCCTGACTCATCGCAACTATACTGCAAATGTCGAGCAGGCGTTGACCCGCATCTCGATACCGTCGCACTATAAGATGTTTATCATCCTGCCGTTGGATCACTGCTTCGCTCACGTTGCAGGTTTCTATATTATGGTGGCGTGCGGAGCCTCGGTAGCAACGACGCAGGTGGGTCGTACTCCGCTCGAGACTCTGAAGAATGTCCCCGGAAATATTAAGGAGGTACAGCCCAATGTGCTGCTCTCGGTGCCGGCTCTGGCAAAGAACTTCCGCAAGAGCATCGAGACCTCGATTCATAAGCAGGGCCCCACGGTTGAGAAGCTTTTCAAGTTTGCACTGAAGGTCGCTTACGAGTACAATCAGGATGGCCTTAATAAGGGTAAGGGTTGGCGTTTTATCCTCAAGCCGTTGGTTGCTCTCTTCGACAAGATCCTCTTCAAGAAGGTGCGTGAAGGATTTGGCGGCCAGATTAAGTTCTTTGTGGGTGGAGGTGCTCTGCTCGACTCGGAGTTGCAGCGCTTCTTCTATGCAGTAGGAATGCCGATGTTGCAGGGTTATGGTCTCTCGGAGGCTACGCCTATTATCTCGGCTAACTCGCTCGGCAAGGGTCGTCACCGCTTTGGCTCATCGGGTAAGGTAATCCAGCCGCTCGAGCTCAAGATTATGGACGACGAGGGCCGCCAGATGCCTGTAGGCGTTAAGGGCGAGATCGTTATCAAGGGCGAGAACGTAATGGCAGGATATTGGAAAAACCCGTCGGCAACAGCCGAGACCGTGAAGGATGGTTGGCTCTATACCGGCGATATGGGATATATGGGAGCAGATGGATTCCTCTATGTATTAGGTCGATTCAAGAGTCTGTTGATCTCGGCAGATGGCGAGAAGTATAGCCCCGAGGGTATGGAGGAGGCTATTGTCGATAAGTCACCCTACATCGATCAGATTGTGATCTATAACAACCAGAGCCCCTATACAGGTGCTATCGTAGTTCCCAACCGCGAGGCGCTCAGCCGTGAGCTCGAGGAGCGTGGTGTTGTGGCCGAGGAGCGTGCTGCGGTAGCTGCTGAGATTCTCGGTGGCGAGATCGAGAAGTATCGCACGGGTGGTATCTATGGCGAGGAGTTCCCCGATCGTTGGTTGCCCGCAGCGTTGACAATCGTTGACGAGGCCTTCACCGAGTAGAACGGATTGGTAAATAGCACTATGAAGATCGTGCGCGGTAAGGTGGAGGAGTACTATAAGGGTCGTATCGACTATATGTACACGCCCGAAGGTAAGGCTCTCAAGAATGACAAGAATATCGCATCGTTAGCTAAGCTGTTGGCTTAAAGTTTTTAGCCATTAGCTTTGGTTATATCCTTAAACAAATAGAGCTGCCCGCGGGCAGCTCTATTTATATATATAGGATATCGCTCGTCTACTCGGGCTTAACCAGCGAGAGGAACAACTCGTCGAGCTGAGCCTGATCGATAGTCGAGGGAGCGTCGAGCATTACATCGCGGCCGGCGTTGTTCTTCGGGAATGCGATGTAGTCGCGGATCGACTCTACGCCACCGAAGAGCGAGCACAAACGGTCGAAACCGAATGCCAAACCTCCGTGCGGGGGTGCACCGAACTTGAACGCGTTCATCAAGAAACCGAACTGCTCCTGAGCCTTCTCGGGAGTGAATCCGAGGCACTTGAAGATAGTAGCCTGCAGCTGTGCGTCGTGGATACGGATCGAACCACCACCAATCTCTGTGCCGTTACATACAAAGTCGTAAGCGTTGGCACGTACACGACCGGGATCGCTCTCGAGGAACTCAACATCCTCGGGTTTGGGCGAGGTGAAGGGGTGGTGCATAGCGTAGAAACGCTCGGTCTCATCATCCCACTCAAACATCGGGAAATCAACAACCCAGAGCGGAGCGAACTTCTTCGGATCACGCAGACCAAGCTGCTGTGTAACCTCCAGACGCAGAGCGCAGAGCTGCGAGAGAGCCTTGAACTTCTTGCCGCAGAGGATAAATACCATATCACCAGCCTTTGCGCCGCACTTCTCGGCCATAGCCTTGACCTCCTCGGGTGAATAGAACTTATCAATCGACGACTTCACGCCTGCCTCCTCAACGCGAATCCAGATAAGGCCCTTAGCACCTACCTGCGGACGCTTAACGTAGTCGGTCAGAGCATCGATCTGCTTGCGGGTATATGTTGCGCAACCTGTGGCTGCAAAGCCGCAGATGTACTCAGCATCGTCGAATACCGAGAAGCCGTGACCCCTTGCAAGGTCGGTGATGTCGGCGAACTCCATACCGAAGCGCAAGTCGGGCTTGTCAGAACCATACTTCTCCATAGCCTCAATCCAAGGCATACGGCGGAAGGGCTCCGAGAACTCGATACCCAACACATCCTTGAACATATACTTAGCCCAGCGCTCGAAGACGTTGATTACATCCTCCTGCTCAACGAACGACATCTCGCAGTCGATCTGAGTAAACTCGGGCTGGCGGTCAGCACGCAAGTCCTCATCGCGGAAACAGCGCACGATCTGGAAATACTTATCATATCCTGCAACCATCAGCAACTGCTTGAGAGTCTGGGGCGACTGGGGCAGAGCATAGAATTGGTTGGGGTTCATACGGCTCGGTACGACAAAGTCGCGAGCACCCTCAGGTGTCGAACCTACAAGGTAGGGAGTCTCGATCTCGAGGAAGCCCTCCGAGTCGAGGAATCGGCGGATCGACTGAGCCATCTTGTGGCGCAGAATCATAGCACGCTGAAGGGGCGGACGACGAAGGTCGAGGTAACGATACTTCATACGCAGGTCATCGCCACCATCCGACACCTCCTCGATAGTGAAGGGAGGGGTCTGAGCCTCGTTGAGAATGGTCAGCGCGGTAGCTGCCACCTCGATATCGCCTGTAGGCATCTTGGGGTTTTTCGACTCACGCTCAATGACCTTACCGGTTACCTGCAGGACATACTCGCGGCCGAGTTTTGCTGCTGCAGCCTTGGTAGCCTCGTCCGAGTGCTCCTCGACAACAATCTGTGTAATACCGTAGCGGTCACGCAGGTCGATGAAGGTCATTGCGCCCAAGTTGCGCACCTTCTGAACCCAGCCGGCCAGCGTTACGGTCTCATTTACGTTTGCGGCGCGAAGTTCGCCGCAGGTGTGTGTTCTGTACATAGAATTATATTTGTTTTACGTCTATTGCCGGAATAACGGACAAAAATAGATATTTTTGGTCGAAAAATCGAAAAAAAATCAATATATTTGTATTTACAGAAGTTAAAAACGGATTCTATGGAGCAACAAACTCAGCGTGAACGCGATGAAAACTATATGCGTAGGGCACTAAATGAGGCTCTGCTTGCGTTAGATAAGGGAGAGGTGCCTATCGGAGCCGTCGTAGTGGCGGCGAACGGAGCGATTGTCGGCAGGGGGCATAATCTGGTCGAGACCTTGTGTGACGCCACAGCCCACGCCGAGTTGCAGGCCATCACGGCTGCGACCTCGACAATTGGGGGTAAGTACCTCAATGACTGCACATTATATGTTACGGTTGAGCCTTGTATAATGTGTGCCGGAGCCATCGCCTGGAGTCAGGTTGGTAGGGTGGTTTACGGAGCCGATGATCCCAAGAGGGGATATACAACGGTGCCGGGTGCAATCCTCCATCCGAAAACAGAGGTCGAACGTGGCGTTTTGGGCGAGGAGTGCGAGAAATTGATGAAGGATTTTTTTGCGGGATTACGCAAGTAAAAAAGTGAGTATTGGTCGATAAAGTTTTGAATAATAAAGAAAAAAGTCTACTTTTGCACTTCGTAAAACGAAACTTAAAAATTAACAACATAAAAAACGTAGAGATGAAAAAACTTATTTTGTCTTTGGTCGCTATGATGACCGTATGTGCAGTATCGGCTCAGAATGAGCTTATCGCTAAGTTTAACGAGGGAGTTACAGCTCTTCAGAGCAAGAATTATCCCGCCGCTATTACCGCATTCGAGAATTTTATCGAGAATGGTGCTGATTCGGAGGATGCAACCGTTTTGTCGAGTGTAGCTCAGGCGAAGAAGTATGTTCCTTCGTGCTATATGAACCTCGGTATGAGAAACGCTTCGGCTAAGAACTTCGATAAGGCTGTCGAGCTTCTCAATGAGGGTCTTATGAAGGCTGAGTTGTATGGTGAGTCGCAGATTATGCCTAAGATGAAGGTTGCTCTTGCAAAGGTTTACCAGGTACAGGGTGGTACTGCATTCAATAATAAGGACTACGCAGCTGCTGCTGAGGTATTTGCAAAGGGTTATGAGGCTAACCCCCGTAACACCGATATGGCTTTGAACTTGGCTATGAGCTACTGCGAGCTCGGTCAGTTTGATAAGGGTATGGAGGTTTACCGCAACGTTGCTGCAATGAACCCCTCGCGCTACGCTGACGCTATCGCAAAGGCAAAGGAGATGATGGCTCTCTATACAAACAATCAGGTTGCGAAGTTGCAGACTGAGGGTAACAACGATGCTATCATCGAGATGGCAGAGAAGATGCTCGCAGAGGATCCTGCATCGGCTTTGGCTGAGAAGATCCGTCTTCAGGCTTACGCAGTTAAGAAGGATTACGACAAGGTAATCGAGCTCGGTGAGACTGCTGCTTTGGCTCAGACAACTGAGGAGGATAAGAGCGATATCTATAATATGATTGGTGCTGCTTATAACGCAAAGTACAATGCTGGTGGCAACAAGGATGAGGCTCTCAAGAACAAGGTTGTTGAGTATATGAGCAAGGTTACAGCCGGCAACAATGTTGAGGCTGCAAAGGCTGCTATCGCAGACCTTACAAAGTAGAAGTTTTAAATAAGTTTGAAATATAGCTGAAAAAGTGTGTTCGATTGGTGATCGGACACACTTTTTTTGTATCTTTGCGAAGTTGTTACAATACCTAAAACTCGGACCGAATATGAAAGCCTTCTTGAAAAGCACGCTTGTGGCTTTGGTTATGCTCTGCATTGCCCCTGTGGCCTTTGCGCAGAGTGTAGGCTCGGTGTCGGGTGTGGTTATTGATGCCGCCAACAATGCGGGCCTTCCGGGTGCTGTCCTCGAGTTTAGGTTGAATGGAAGCAACGATGCCGCAAAGTATTACACCTCGGGTCACGCCGGTAAGTTCTCGGTGAATGGTCTGAAATATGGCGAGTACTCCGTTGTGGTCTCATTCCTCGGCTACGATAATACGGAGATGACATTCCACCTGAAGGCTCCCACTCACAACCTCGGAACGATCCTTATCAAGGAGTCTGCCGTAAAGATTGAAACAGTGGTTAAAGAGGCTGTGGTGAATCGAACCTCGCAAAGAGGAGATACCCTTTCGTATAACGCAGATGCATTTAAGACGACTATGGATGCCGACCTGTCGAGCCTGCTTAATAAGATGCCGGGTATCACGGTCGATGGCAACAGAATCGAGGCTCAGGGCGAGAGGATCACGGCCGTATATGTCGACGGTAGCGAGTTCTTCGGTGGAAGTGTCGAGCAGGCGTTGCAGACCCTGCCAGCACAGGCCGTGCAGCGTATCGAGGTCTATGACCGACTCAGCGAGACGGGACAGGCTACGGGTATTGCTGATGGTGGTGGCGGTAAGGTTATCAACATCATCACTCGTGCTTCGATGCGTCACAGCCAATTCGGAAAACTGCACGCCGGCTATGGTTATGAACCTGCTGCAGACCCCGTAATTACGGCCAAGCATAAATACACGGGAGGTGGTGCAGTAAACATCTTCGAGGACGATAAACGAATGTCGATCTCGGCGTTGGTCAACAACCTCAACAAGCAGAACTTCTCGGCCGACGATATGAAGATCTCGAGTAGCAGCAACTCCAACAACGCTTCGCAGAACTACTCGGTCGGAGCGCAGAGCGGAGTGGGTGAGTCGCAGATTCTGGGATTCAATATCACTGATAAGTTAGGACCTCGCAAGAACTTCTTGATCGATGCAACGGCATTCTTTAACCACACAAATGCCAAGAATCGCTACCACTACCAGCGTTGGTATACCGCACCGCTCAAGATCGATACGCTCTATATGCTCTCGTTTGCCAACCCCGACAACTATACTACGCGCCTGCGCTCGAGAATGGAGTGGCGTATAAACAGCCGCCATCGAATGGTGTTTATACCCAACTTCCAATATCGAGATAACTCGTCGGTGAATATTGCCAACGGTTTGCGTTGGGGCGAGCAGGGATGGCGATTCCAGCCGAGCGGAAATGATGGTTGGTGGCGTGCGATTAACGCCAGCCTCTACGGACAGTATCGTATGACCTTCAAGAAGCCGGTGCGTCTCTTTGTTGTCGACTTCTCGGGCGGATATTACTATGCATGGGATGATCGAGATTACTACTCGAATGGTAACGGTCGAACCGACAAGACCGATGTGATGAAGGCTACGATTGATACGACCTACACACGTGCGATAAGCAACAGTGCAACATATTCGGCCTCGGCGACGCTAACCTATCGTGAGCCCATTGCCAAGTATATGCAGATTAGCTTTATCTATCGACCTTCGTGGAGCCTGCGTACGCGTGACTATGCCTCTTATTCGACAGATTATACTCACCATATCAACCCCGAGAAGAAGAATCAGTATACCTCAAATATCGCGAATAGTACCTTTATGTACCACCGCGCAGGTGCTGCGTATCGTTACTCTCGCCGCCGAAATTGGGCTACGGTGAGCCTCTTCTATCAATATACCGAGCTTCTGAACCGAAACCACGCATCCAAGTCATCAGAGACATTCGGATATCACGACTTTATCTACAATGCGACATTGCAGTGGAGCTTCAACGAGCAGAATTCGATGCGTATTAGCTTCAATTCAGATGTTAAGGCGCCGGGAATGAACCAGCTGCAGGACTACTACAACGTATCGAATTCGCAGTACCTCTCGCGAGGAAACTCTAAACTGCGCCCATTCACCGAACACTCGGCATTTATCCGCTACACCAACTCGAATATGGAGAAGGGTCGTACCTTTATGGCGATGTTCCAGGCGAAAAATACGCAAGACTTTATTGGTAGCGCCATAATCTACTCGCCGAGAGTCATCGTGGGCGAAGAGGGTGATCCCAACTTCAAGACCTACAACCCGATTCAATTCTCGCAACCTCAAAATTTGGACGGCTACTGGCGTTTAACGGGTCGCCTGAGTCTGGGTCTGCCGTTGGCCTTTATGAAGTCGAATATCAATATGACCGCCGGAGTCGATTATGCAACGACGCCGACCCTGCTGAAGTTGCAGGCGGAGGATGTCGATGTGCAGGAGATTATCGAGTATAACTCCGACGAGTGGCTCAAGGGTGCAAAGATGAACTCTATCGAGAGTATGAGTTACTCGTTCAATGCGGTGTTGGGTAGTAATATTTCGGAGAATTTGGACTTTACATTCTCGTGGAACGGAACATATAACGAGACAACCGGTACCCTGGCCGGATTCAACAATAAGTACTTTATGCATCGTGCCTCGGCACAAGCAAAGGCTGTGTTGCCGCTCGGATTTACGCTGACAGGCAGCTGCCTCTATACTCAGTATATAGGTATCACCAACGGCTACAAGGATCACTTTACGCTCATCAACCTTTGGTTGGGTAAGAAGGTCTTGAAGAAACTTGGCGAGATTCAGGTGGGAGTGAACGACCTGCTTAACCAGAATACCTCCTTCAGCCGAAACTTAAGTACGGGCTATTCGCAGGTGCGCTATAATTCTATGCTGGGTCGCCACTTCCTTGTGCGATTTACATATAACTTGCGCCACTTCTCGAATAGTAACAAGAACTTCAAGAAGCGCAATAACCTCTCTCTGAAACTTATTCAGGATAAGACGGAGGATGGTAAATTGCCGACTATTCAGAGTTTTTAATTCTGAACGGGAGTTAAAAAAGAGGTGGTCTAATGCTCAGCGATTGCATTAGACCACCTCTTTTATTTCGGATGTGCGCTACTTGAGCGGCTTTATGCCCTTGTCGGCACTTGTCGCTTCGCGAATCGAGATTGCGAAACCTCCGCCGTGAGCCATCCAGATATCTATTGCACTTTTGCTGTCCACACGACCCTTGGTTACGGTATAGGTGTGGGGGTTGGTGATGCAGTCGGCGCCTTTGCCATCTTTGTAGAGGGTTGCAACGTAGCTCTTGCCCTCTTCGAGGAAGTCGAATGAAAGAGGCATTGTGCGCGCGTCGTCGGTTATACCTCCCACAAACCACTCGCTCTTGCCCTTGGCTTTGCGTGCGGCAACGATATACTCCGCAGGTTCGGCTGCCAGATAGTGACTCTCGTCCCAATCGATAGCCACATCCTTGATGAATTGGAATGCTGCGGGCTGTTTTTCGTAATTTTCAGGAAGATCGGCAGCCATCTGCAGTGGCGAGTAGAGCGTAACGTAGAGCGCAAGTTGGTTGCAGATGGTCGAACGAACATATCTGCGAGCCTTATCCTTTCGAGTAGTCTGCTCGGCAAACTTCATATTAACAATACCCGGAGTGTAGTCCATCGGGCCTCCCTTCAGACGAGTAAAGGGCAGCGTTGCAGCGTGATGAGGATTGATTCCCGCATCTTCATTTGCATTATACTCCATACCTCGTGCAGCCTCGTTGCCGATAAGGTTGGGATAGGTACGGCATAGACCCGTCGGGCGGATAGCCTCGTGGGCATTGACCATAATCTTGTGCTTTGCAGCCTCTTTGACGGCATAGAGGTAGTGGTTGACCATCTGTTGCCCAAAGTGATACTCTCCCATAGGCACAATATCGCCGACATAACCACTCTTTACGGCCGTATATCCATAGTGGTTCATCATCTGATAAGCCTCCTTCATGTGGCGCTCATAGTTACGCACTGCCGAGGAGGTTTCGTGGTGCATCATCAGACGCACACCCTTCGAGTGGGCATACTCATTCAGCGCCACAATATCGAAGTCAGGATATGGGGTCTTGAAATCGAAGACATACTCCTTCTTACAACCGTAATAATCCTCCCAGCCGATATTCCAACCCTCTACCAGCACCTGATCAAAGCCGTGCTCGGCAGCAAAGTCGATATAGCGACGTACATTCGCGTTGTTGGCTCCGTGATTGGGGATTGGCTTGACCTTCGTATAGTCACTCTCGCCAAGTTTCACACCCTTAAAGTCATTGGTGTAGTTCCATCTGTTCTTGCCGAGCATTAACTCCCACCACACACCGATATACTTCACCGGCTTAATCCACGAGGTATCTTCCAATGCGCACGGTTCATTCAGGTTGAGCGTAAGTTTGGATGCGAGGATTTTGCAAGCATCGTCCGAAACCTCGATTGTGCGCCACGGAGAGTGGCAGGGAGCCTGCATCCAACCCTTATAGCCGAGCGCATCGGGCGTAAGGTGCGAGGTGAAGACGTTGGTCTTGGGGTTGAGCTCCAGATGCATACAGGCGTAATCTACCAGCGCAGCCTCGTGGATGTTGATATAAAGACCCGCATCGGTCTTGAGTTGCAGCGAGGTCTGCACGCCCGTAGGCGAGAATATCTTTTTCGACGAGTCGCCAACGTTCTCTCCTACAGTAACGATGAGGTTGCGAATCTCGCTCATACGCGAGGCAGTGTACTCATACTCCTGTGTTTCGTAACAACCCGGAATCCAATAGGCCATATGGTCGCCCGTCATTGCAAACTCGGTATACTCCTCTTTGATAACGAAATAGGTACGTCTTTTGGAGGTCTGCTGCGGGAACTCATAGCGGAAACCAAGGCCATCGTTATAGAGACGGAAGCGGATATTGAGCATAAATTTGCGCTCATCGCGATAGAGCTTGACCAGCAGCTCGTTGTAGTGGTTGCGGATATGGCTACACTCTCCCCATACGGGCTGCCACGTCTCATCGAACGAGGCGGTTTCGGTGCCTTTGAGCGAGAATCCCTCACGCATCGAGTAGATCGGGCGCTTGGGTGTGTGGTAGAAGGCTCCGTAGTTCTCGTAAGCGTTATCCACAAACTCAAAGCCCAGAGCACTCGGACGAATGACATCCTGACCCTTGTAGGAGAGGGTATAGGTAGGTTTGCCCTTCTTCGTGAGTTCAAACTTCATTACAAGATTGCCATCAGGCGAGGTGAGAGTTTGAGCGGTTGCTGCGACAGAGAGAATCGTAGCAGCAAGTAGAGTAAAGAGTCGTTTCATTGTATTCAGCATTTGTTGAATACAAATATACTAAAAAAATCTTACTTTCCCCACTTTGGAGTAATGCCAATAAAGATTTCGAAGTTAATGCCGGGCATCGGGCGTGAGAGCACCGAGAGGTACTCCTCGTTGAATAGGTTATTGATCGTTCCCTTCAGCGAGAGGTCGGCCCATTTGAATGCCAAAACCTTTTCGAGCGAGATGTTCGACATAAAGTAGTCGGGGAGCTTGCCCGTAAGCGAGATGTCGTTCGATGACATTGTGAATCGCTCCGAGTAGTAGCACCACTTATAGAGGAGCGACCATCTGCGCCAGGAGAGGCGGCCTGTGATGTTTGACGATAGTTTGGGGATATAGGGCAACTGCTTGCCAACCGATTGGTCGGCAGGTGTGCGAGGCTCGCCGCAGTTTATCGAAGGGGTCCACGAGAATGTGCTGTTCAACCCCAACTTCCACTCCTTGGCAAAGATCAGGTCGAAGTCGGCCTTCAACTCTACGCCATAGGCGTGTACATCTTTGATGTTGTCCGGCGAGAAGAAACCCTTGGGGGTGGGCAGCCATATAATCCAATCCTTGATATAGGAGTCGAACCAGGTTGCCGATCCACTGAGTGAGTAGACCCCCTTCTTGCCGATGGCGAACGATAGGCCTGCATCGTAGCTCCAGCCACTCTCCTTCTTTAGGTCGGGATTTCCGCCCGGAAGGAAGTATAGGTCGTTAAGGGTTGGGAAACGATAGTTGCGCGACACAGAGGCTTTGGCTACGATATTACCCTTCTCGGAGAGCACTCCGTCAATGAAGAATGCCGGAATTATAGGAGTCCACTCCCTGCCGAACATCTCCTCACGAACAATCACCGACATACCCAATCGGTCGGTGGGTCGCCACTTTGCCGATAGCGAGCCCGAGAGCTCGGGGCGACCTTTGCGATAGCCTACAATCACCTTATTGCCATCTTGGCGTATGATATTTTTGTCCTCGCTCTCGACAATGTGCTGATGGAGCGATAGGTTTGCAGTGAAGAGCCACTTTTTACCAATATAGTACTCGCCATTAGCCTCTCCGTAGAGGGTGTTTATGCGACTGCGCGAACGGGTCATATGAGCCATAATGCCATTGCCCAGATCGCGCTTGTAGTCGTATGCCATCCAGGTGTAGATATATCCGGCCTTGGCTCCCATTTTCCAGTTTTGGCGCAGGTGGTCCCACGAGAGCACACCTCGGAAGGTCTGCTCGCGCTGGCGGTTCTCGAATTCGGTGTCGCTACCGTGGTCTACGGTAAGCATTGCCAACTCACGATTGGAATTGATATACCACGCATTAAGCCCCAGTCGGTCGCCCTTGCCCGTGTTGTAGTAGACCTCCTGCAACAGATGCAGATCTTTGTATGCGCCACTGCGGTTGCGTTCGATGGGGTAGTATTGCGACACGATGTTCATATCTTCGTCGTAGATATTCTCCTTCTTGTCGTGGTTGCGATATTTGTAGTCGTTGGGCGATGAGGAGTAGACCGCACGCGTAGATGTCTGCCAATGAGCATTGCCCCACGTCAGGCGCAAAAACTCGTCAAAGGTCTTGAATGAGCCTACGCCCTGAATGTACTGCAGACCAAAGCCGTTTGCATCCGCAGGTTTGGACGAAAGCCTTACAGCACCACCCAGACCGCCTCCCGTTTCGTTCACCGAGGAGGTGCCGTGCAGCAGCGAGGCATCGTCGATGAAGTAGGAGGGAATCATCGAGAAGTCGGTCATTCCGAGCATCGGGTTGTTGATGCGCATTCCGTTCCACAGTACCTGCGTGTGTGAGGGTGATGTGCCGCGAAAAGCGACTGTTGAGAGTGTTGCGCGACCGAAACTCTTGACGAAGATCGAGGAGTTGAAGGTCAGTACATCGGCCATCGATAGTGCAATATTCTCCTTGAGGGCAGTGGTGTCGAGTTTGGTCTGCTGGGTGCCAATCTCCTTCATCGGGCGGGCACCATAGACCGAGATCTCGGGTATGTCGTGGGTGCGGCGGTGCCACTCCTGATCATTGCTTTGCGTTTGGGCAATGAGGGGCACAGCGTTGAAAATTATCAACACCGAAATCCAAATTCGGATAATTGTGAATTGTGAATTGTGAATTGCGAATTTCATCCTCTTCTATTTCCAGCAAAACGCTCCCGGGATTATTCCC
>JAGBVQ010000030.1 GCA_017630245.1 Alistipes sp.
AATCGCCTCCATATCCCACGATGATGACATTCCAAGGTTTTCGGGGAAGATGATACGACAGCCGTGGATGATATCGTATCCGAAAAGAATGGGAATGCCGAGTCTTGATTCGTTGATCGCAATATTCTGATAATAAGCGATATCCTTAGAGGTCTTGGCGTTCAGCATCGAGCCACACCAGCCTCGGCGGATAAACTCTTCGGTGTTTATCTTCTCGCCTTCGGGGCCTGTGATTGCGCCCTTGCTGGTGGTAAGCTGTTGCAGCTGGCCGATCTTCTCCTGAAGGGTCATCTTCTTCATCAGAGCATCTACTCGCTTGTAGATCTGCTTGTCGTTGTCGGGGGTTGCGCCGTGTGCCGTGAGCGATAGGCAAAGCATTGCGCCCAACAACAATTTCGATAGGTTTTTCATCATCAGTTCTATTTATTGGTTAAAAATTCACGTTTTCTCGCAGACGGTAGAGTTGGTCGCGCAGTCGTGGGGTAAATCCCGCCTCGCGAATAGCCTGCTGAATGCCTACTGCGTCAAAGCGATTATTGGCACCTGCGGACGAGACGACATTCTCCTCAATCATTATCGATCCCATATCGTTTGCACCGCTGTGAAGAGCTACTTGAGCGGTCGATTTTCCGACTGTGAGCCACGATGCTTGTATGTTGCGTATATTGTTGAGAATGAGTCGGCTTACGGCTATGATGCGGAGGTACTCCGAGGGTGAGAAATGGGTGGTGTAGCCCATCTCCTCGAGCTGGGTGCCGGCCGAGCGGAAGATCCACGGAATAAAGGCCGTGAAGCCGTAGTGCCCCTCGGGGCATTCGGCCTGTAAATCGCGCAGACGGAGCAGGTGTTCGATGCGCTCCTCGGGTGTCTCGACGTGGCCGTACATCATCGTTGCAGTGGTGGGGATGTTGAGTTCGTGAGCCTCGTGCATCACCCTCAGCCACTCCTCGACACTCGGTTTTGCGGGGGAGATAATTTTGCGTACTCGGTCCACCAAAATCTCGGCTCCGGCACCTGGCAAAGAGGAGAGTCCGGCGCTGCGTAGACGCTCAAGAGTTTGGCGTGTTGTAATGCCGCTAACTTTCGCTATATGAGCCACTTCGGGTGCACCTAGAGCGTTGAGTTTTAACTCCGGAAAACGACTCGTCAGGGCGCTAAACAACTCCTCGTAGTAGACGATATCGAGCTTCGGATGAAGACCTCCTTGCAGTAGCAATTGGTCGCCACCGAGGGCGAACATCTCTTCGCATTTGCGGATATACTCGTCGATGGTGGTGATGAAGTGGCGCTCGGTCTGGTGCGGCTTGCAGTGAAAGTTACAGAAGCGACACCCCGAAATGCAGACGTTGGTGATGTTGACATTGCGGTCGATCTGCCAAGTGACAACCGACGGGTCGGCAACGCTTTCGCGGCGCAGACGATCCGCCGCCTCGGCCAACTCGGGCAGAGGCGAGTGGTATAGTCTCATTGCCTCCTCGCGAGAGATCTTTTCGCGCTGCAGGCACTTTGCGATAATTGCACTCGATTCCATAGTGCAAAAATAAAAATTTTTCTTGATTTTACAACTACTTTTCAAGATGGTTTTTTGGAGGAACTCTGCGAGAAGAGGAAGTTATTCAATTTGTCGAAAAAATAAATGTGATTTATTATAAGTTTTTCTTGTTTACGTAGTAAATATTTA
>JAGBVQ010000031.1 GCA_017630245.1 Alistipes sp.
GGTAATACCGGTCGGCTTATTGTCGTCAATGTCGTCTCCGCCATTGGTACAAGCTGCCAGCACGAATGCCAGACCACACAAAGCCAATTTGAACAAATTTTTCATTTTTTTTCTATTTTTTAATTTCAGTTAGCGCGCAAAGATAACGCTTTCTTATTGATTTTTAGTCTTTTTTGCAGAAAAATATTTACACCACTGCGAAATGCCACACTCAGAGCACTTTGGAGCGCGTGCCGTGCAGACGTAGCGCCCGTGCAGAATCAGCCAGTGATGAGCGATGGGCAAAAGGTGCGAAGGGATATTCTTTTCGAGTTGTAGCTCGGTCTGCAGAGGGGTCTTCGCATTGCGGGTAAGACCTATGCGGGCCGAGACCCTGAAGACGTGGGTATCGACCGGCATCACCTCCTTCTGCCACAGGACAGCACCCACGACATTTGCCGTCTTGCGACCTACGCCCGGCAGACGTTGCAACTGCTCACGGTCGCTGGGCACCTCTCCCCCGAACTCCTCGACCAACATTCGCGACATAGCGGCCAGATGTTTGGCTTTGTTGTTGGGGTAGGAGATACTTTTGATGTAGCCATAGATATCTTCAGCTGAGGCTTTTGCCATCTCCTCGGCTGTCGGATAGGCCTCGAAGAGGGCAGGGGTCGTAAGGTTTACCCTCTTGTCGGTGCATTGAGCCGAGAGAACAACCGCCACCAATAGCTCAAAGGGGTTGCGGAAGTCGAGCTCGCTCTCCGCCACAGGCATACTCTCTTGGAAGTAGGCTATCGTTGCCTCGTATCGCTCTTTCAGACGCATTGCTCTTACAGTTTTGTCAGTTTTGCGAACTTGGCCAGCAGAGTCTTCTCGCCATAACCATCGAACTCGACAATAAGTTTATGGTCGGTAGCCAGCGCCTCGATATGGCGAATTGTGCCGGCACCAAATTTTGGGTGCTCAACCTTCTCGCCTACAACGTAGGAGCAGGGCGAAGTGGGGCTCTGGGCGGGGGTGCCATTCTCCACCTTGCGGGTAATACCCAATCGGCGCATTCCGTCGGTTGAGGTGCGTACGGGCTCAACAATGGCGGGGTTCGGACGTGAGGGCTTGGCGGGCTCTTTGGGTTTGTTTTGGAATCGGTAATCGAAACGGCGGCGCAGCTCTTCGACAGCTGTGCGACCTTCGGTATTTACGCGGTGACCCTCCTCGTTGAAGGTGCGTGCAGGTCGTGCTGCGCTCTTGATCTCGAAATCAGACTCGATATACTGCTCGTCAATCTCGGTGAGGAATCGGCTCGGTTGCGAGAACTCCATATTTCCCCACTTGAAGCGCATCTCGGCAAAGGAGAGGGTCGCCTCTCGCTTGGCACGGGTCAGCGCAACGTAGAACAATCGGCGCTCCTCCTCCAGACCATCCGGGGTCTCCATCGCTCGCATCGAGGGGAAGAGTTGCTCCTCCATACCGACAACATAAACGCAGTCATACTCAAGACCTTTGGCCGAGTGGACGGTCATCAGCGTAACCTTGTGCTGGGCATCCTCGTCCTCGTTGTCCATATCGGTCATAAGCATCACGCTCTGCAGCCACTCCTCGATGGTTGCCTCCTCGTTGGACTCACGCTCGCCGTTGCGAATTTCGGCCTCGCGCTGCTCGTTGAAGAGCTGCATAGTGTTGAGCAACTCCTCGATGTTGTCGACGGCACTCTGCGCTTCGGGTGTATTCTCGGCACGGTAGGCTGCCAGGATTCCCGAGCGGGTGGCCACCTCCAAACCGAAGTCATAAAGACCCTTATCGGTGCGGGCCAGCGAGAGCGAGCGAATAAGTTCGACAAACTCGGCAACCTTGCGCACAATGGCGCGAGTAACCGTATCGGTGACGCTCGTTGCGGTCTCTGCCACAAGCGTATCGACCGCCTCCCACATCGAAACACCCCTCTCACGAGCGATGGTCTCGATGCGCTGCACGGTAGTATCGCCGATTCCGCGAGCGGGATAGTTGACGATTCGCTTGAAGGCCTCGTCATCTCTCGGGTTGATAATCAGACGTATATATCCGAGCATATCCTTCACCTCCTTGTGGTCGTAGAAGGAGTTGCCCTTGTAGATGCGATAGGGGATACCTCGGCGGCGCAGAGCATCCTCGAAGGCTTTTGATTGGTTGTTTGTGCGGTAGAGGATAGCAATCTCGTTCCAATCGGTGCCGGTTTCGCGTACTCTGTCGCGCATATCGTTTACGACCAATTCGGCCTCTTCGCGGTCGGTATAGGCACGGAAGAAACGCACGGGAGAGCCCATAGCACCCTCCGAGAAGCACTTCTTCTCCATACGGCGCGAGTTGTGCTTGATGACCGAGTTTGCAGCCTCGACAATTGTCTGGGTCGAGCGGTAGTTCTGCTCGAGTTTGAAGACCTTGGCGTCGGGGTAGTCGCGTTTGAAACTGAGAATATTCTCAATTTTCGCTCCGCGGAACGAGTAGATCGATTGTGCATCATCGCCTACGACACAGACTCTCGAGTGGAGTTGTGAAAGGCGGCGGATGATGATATACTGCGCATAGTTAGTATCCTGATACTCATCGACTAAGACGTATTGGAACAGCTCCTGATACTTTGCCAGCACATCGGGACAATCCTTCAACAAGATGTTGGTCTGCAGCAGTAGGTCGTCAAAATCCATCGCTCCGTTCTGCTTGCAGCGGGCGCAGTAGATATTGTAGATATTTCCGAACTCGGGAATCTGCTTTTGGCGATCCTCCGCTCCGTAAGAGGGATTGGCGATGTAGGCTCCCGGAGTTACAAGGCAGTTCTTGGCATAGGAGATGCGCGACGCGAGCATATTGGGCTTGTATTTATCGTCATCGAGATTGAGCTCCTTGACGATGGTTTTGAGCAGATTTTTTACATCCGTCGGCTCGTAGATCGTAAAGCTCTCGGGGAAGCCGATACGATCAGCATTTTCGCGCAGGATTCGGGCAAATACAGAGTGGAATGTACCCATTCGCAGGTAGCGACTACGAGGACCGATCATCGCCTCGATGCGGGTGCGCATCTGCTCGGCTGCCTTGTTGGTAAAGGTCAGAGCCAGAATATTATACGGTGCTACTCCCTGCTCGATCATATAGGCAATGCGAGAGGTCAGCAC
>JAGBVQ010000032.1 GCA_017630245.1 Alistipes sp.
GGTAATGGAGGGTGGCGGTGAAATTCTGCCCACCGAGACCGGCTTTATCAACCGTAAGATGGCTAAGGATCATTGGCGTCTGGGTTGCCAGGTTAAGGTTAAGGAGGATATGAAGATCCGCGTACCCGAGAGCGTTCTCGGCGTGAAGAAGTGGGAGTGTGAGGTTATCTCGAACCGCAACATCTCGACCTTCCTTAAGGAGTTCGTCGTGAAGCTTCCCGAGGGCGAGACCCTGAACTTCCGTAGCGGTGGTTATATTCAGATTGATATCCCGCAGTATGACGAGATTAAGTTCTCGGATATGGATATCGACGAGAAGTTCCGCGAGGATTGGGATAAGTTCAAGATGTGGGATCTGGTAACCAAGAACCCCGAGCCTACATTCCGTGCTTACTCGATGGCTAATCACCCTGCTGAGGGTAACATTATTATGTTGAACATTCGTATTGCTACTCCTCCGTTTGATCGCGTGAATGGTGGCTTTATGAAGGTTAATCCGGGTATCTGCTCGTCGTATGTATTCTCGCGCAAGCCGGGTGATAAGGTAACCATTTCGGGTCCTTACGGAGAGTTCTTCCTGGATGAGAATCTGCCCGATACACAGGAGTTGATCTTCATCGGTGGTGGTGCTGGTATGGCTCCTATGCGTAGCCACTTGATGCACCTGTTCAAGACAGAGAAGACTAAGCGTCCCGTATCATTCTGGTATGGTGCTCGTGCTCTGAAGGAGGCTCCCTATATGGATGAGTTCCACCAGATTGAGGAGGAGTTCCCCAACTTCAAGATGAATTTGGCTTTGGACCGTCCCGATCCGGAGGCTGATGCAGCAGGCGTAGCATACACCGCAGGCTTCGTTCACAACGTGCTCTATGAGAATTATCTGAAGAACCACGAGGCACCGGAGGATTGTATCTACCTTATGTGTGGACCTCCGATGATGATCGGTGCTGTTGTGAATATGCTCGACAGCCTTGGCGTTCCGCCCGAGAATATCCTCTACGATAACTTTGGTTCGTAGTGAGAGCAGAGAAAAAGTGATGCACCCGTAGGGTGTAAATGAAAAAGAGAGAGGTGGTCGTGTTTACACGAAAATACCTCTCTCTTTTTTATTTAGGTTTTTCGAAAAAAAATACTCACTTTTTCTTATGCCGAGCACCCGCCAAAGTCACGGCACGAAAGCGTAGCGTGTGCCGTAACTTTGGTTCGTAGTAGAACTGAAATATTTTCGAAATGTCCGAGTCTGCAAATTTGCAGACTCGGCTTTTTATATATATATTTGTATAACAAACCTGAAACTCGAAAAATTATGAGAAAACTTTTGATGATTTGCGCCTCGTTGATGGCCGTGTCGGCCTCTGCGCAGGGTGTTAGCGAGAAGTATCGCGCGATCTGGGGCGATAGCGTGCAGATGAGTATCGATCGCCAGATTGAGAAGAATCGTAAGGCTGACGCTGTGATTCGACTCAAGGACGCTGCTGTCGGTACGGAGGTTAAGGTCGAGCAGACTTCTCACGAGTTTATCTTCGGTAGCAATATCTTCCTCTACGGACAGCTCGATTCACCCGAGAAGAATCGTCGATATGAGGCGACCTTTGGCGAACTCTTTAACTCGGCAACACTTCCCTTCTATTGGAAGACTCTTGAGCCTGTGAAGGGACAGCCTCGCTATGCGGCCGATAGTCCCTACGAGTATCGCCGTCCGGCAATTGATCCCTTGGTCGATTTCTGCGAGCAGAAGGGTATCCACATGAAGGGGCACGCTATGATTTACGGCATCCGCAGCTGGGGCCACCCGACGTGGATGAGCGATGATCGTAAGGTTATGGAGCAGGAGTTCGAGGCGCATATCAAGGAGCTGGCAAAGAGATATAAGGGCCGTATCCATAATTGGGATGTGGTGAATGAGTGCCTTAATCAGGCCAATCGCGGAATTATGCCCGATGACTATACCTACAAGTCGTGGAGCTGGGCAATGAAGTACTTCCCTAAGTCGGTTACGTTCAATTCGAATGAGTGCGATATGAGGTGGGATACACAGCGAATCCGCCGCTATGTGGAGATTGTGAGAGATTTGGTGGATAGAGGTGCAAAGATTGATTATATGGGTATTCAGATGCATATCCTACGCCCGAAACTCGCCTCTACTATTGCAGCAGGTGAGCCGACTACGCTGAATCCCGAAGAGATATGGTTGCGACTCAACATCCTCTCCGAGGCCGAGCGCCCGATATTTGTCAGTGAGGTTACAATCAGCGCAACCGACGATAGCGATGAGGGTCGTGCAATCCAGAAGGAACTTACACGCAACCTCTACCGTATATGGTTCTGCCACCCTCGCGTAGCGGGCATTACCTGGTGGAATATGGTCGATGGCGGAGCAGTTGCGGGCGAGCCTTCCTACTCGGGAATATTTGATATGAATATGAATCCTAAACCCTCGTATGAGATTCTCGATCAGTTGATTAACGAGGAGTGGACTACGCGTCTCTCTACTACGGTAGGAGATGATCAAGTGGTGTCATTCAGAGGCTTTAGAGGCAATTACAAAATTACCTACACCAATCGTAAGGGCGAGCAAAAAAACATCGACTATAAGTTGTAA
>JAGBVQ010000033.1 GCA_017630245.1 Alistipes sp.
ATACCAGAGTCGTGTCTCGCCCATCGTTCGCATCGGTGGTCGCTCAAGCACCACCCACAACTGCGCAATGAAGGCTCCCAGCACCACAACCGAGGCTGTAGAGAGTGCCACAGCCCACGCCGAGCGCCCCTTCGAGCGTGCCGACACCACGGCTGCCGCCAACGATAAGGCCACAACCAATGCCGCTGCCAACGGAAGTATCGTCCAGCCCATCATCGTACCACCTCCCTTCTTGCCCCCTGCAGGAACATCAGCAATGCACCCAAAAGCATCATCGAAATACCTACTACCATTACGGGATACCACCCATCACGCACCACCTGCACAATACAGCGTGTACGACCGGCAAGATCCTTTTCGTAGTTTACAAGGTAGATATCCTCACCCAAACGATAGCTATACGGACTATTCACTCGCAGGGTCACCTCCTTACCGTCAATGGCCACTCTGGCCGCAAAATCGGATGGGGTTCCGTTCGCAAAATAGTCGGCCGAAAAATCGAGCAACTCCATCTCATACCCAAGCGGTACACTCTGACCCTCAACCATATAAGCCTCCGACGTCGGGCGACCCTCAACAAGAGGCAGACGCAACTCCCGCAGATCGGGCGCACCCCAGAATCCCGCACAAAGAGCCAGCGTTAAGCCTGCGTGATTGAGCAGAAATCGCAATCTCACACCGCTCTCATTACGCCATCCGCGCAGTGTAACAAGCACCAATTGGCTCATAACAAAGAGCACCATTGCGACAAATGGCCAGCTCTGGGTCGGCGAATCGGCCATAACTCCAACAGCTATGCCCCCTGCAGCAGCGAGTGCCAAGGAGAGATATGTAGCCTCCATCGAGAGCATAAATTTTGCAACGGGCGACTCCTTACGACGGCGATACAACTCCAAAAGTGCGAGTAGCCACACGGCCGCCACTACCAAATTCATCGGGAAGGCAAAAAAGTGAACAGGGAAATCCCCAACCGCGACCTGTAAGAGAGAGGTCACGACTGCAAGAATCGCAACAATGGCGATTGCAACAACGGCGGTATGAAGTGACTTTATCGCCTGCATCGGGGCAAACTTTTTGATAAAGATACAACTTTTTATTGAAATCGCGCGCACGCGAAGATTTTTTTCAAAAAAAGTTGGGAAATAGCGTGATTTTAACAGCAAAAAAACTTATATTTGTACCTATGGCGGGGCTATATTTTCATATACCTTTTTGTAAGCGAATTTGCGCATATTGTGACTTTCACAGATGCGCCGATTTGCGTCTTATACCCGTAACTATCAAGGCGATGCACTGCGAATTAGAGTCGTCGGCCGAGTTCCTGCACGACCGAAATATCGCAACCATCTACTTCGGTGGCGGAACACCCTCGTTACTCGATCCCAGCGAGTTGCAGCGCTTTATCGACCACGCCCACCGACTCTTCGACACCTCGCAGGTGAGCGAAATCACAGCCGAGATGAATCCCGACGACATCACGGCCAAATACGTCAAGGCTCTACGTTCGACCGACGTCAACCGCATAAGCCTTGGTGTGCAGTCGTTCGATGAGGGGGCCCTGCGTCTGATGAATCGCCGCCACACGGGAGCAGAGGCGGCCGATGCAATCAAGCGACTGCAGGATGCAGGCTACGAAAATATTACCGCCGACCTGATCTTCGGCATCGAAGGTTTTGGCAACGAGCGTCTTGAGCGCGATATTGAGCAGATGCTCTCGCTCGGCGTGCAACATATTTCGGCATACCATTTGACAATCGAGCCCTCGACCCGCTTTGGTCGTATGGTTGAGCGCGGAGAGTTCCGTGCCGTGGAGGAGGAGCAGAGCGAGGTGGAGTTTGCACTGCTGCACCGCCGCCTGACCGAGGCCGGATATGAGCACTACGAAGTCTCAAACTACGCCCTGCCGGGGTTCCGCTCGCGCCACAACTCATCCTATTGGCTGGGGGTGGAGTATCTGGGAATCGGCCCCGGAGCGCACTCCTTCAATGGGCAAGTGCGCCGCTGGTGTGAGCAGCCTGTGGCCAAATATGTTGAGCAACGCCAATACGAAGAGGAGCGCCTCACCCCGACCGACCGTTACAACGAGATGATTATGACCTCGTTGCGACGTGCCGAAGGAATATCGCTGGCAGATGTGGCCACACATTTCGGCCCCGAACGCGCAGCAAAACTCGAGGCGGAGTGTCGCAAATTCGAGGGGTTGGCAGTCGAGATTAAGGATGGAAAAATTAGTATCCCACCCGAGAAAATGCTGGTGTCGGATATGGTCATCGAGGCATTATTTGATGTAGAATGTTAAAAAATTATTAAATTTAATAAATATTTTTAGAAATTAAGAGAAATGAGGTCGTAAAAGTTTGGTATATAAAACCAAAAGCACTATTTTTGCGGCTGAAAATCTGAAATTTATGCACAAACAAAAGGATATTTCTATGAACAACACCAAGTTTACCCCCGATTATCTGTTTGAGGTTAGTTGGGAGGTATGTAACAAAATTGGCGGAATTCACACCGTCATCGCCACCAAAGCTAAGACAGCTGGCGAGAAGTTCGGCGATCATTACATCGTTATAGGCCCCGATTTTTCGGGCGATAGCACCTCTCCCGAGTTCGAGGAGGATGTAAATCTTATGAAGCAGTGGCGCCAGTCGCTCTATGAGGCAGGCGTTCGCGTGCGTATCGGTCGTTGGAAGATCGAGGGTTCGCCCATCGCAATCCTGGCTGACTTCACTTCGCTCTTCGCTCAGAAGGACGAGATCTTGAAGCACCTCTGGGAGAGCTACCACGTAGACTCGATCTCGGGTCAGTGGGACTATGTAGAGCCCGTACTCTTCGGCCGCATCGCAGGCGTGATCATCAAGTCGTTCGTTGAGAACTTCTGCACATCGACCGACAAGGTTGCAGCTCACTTCCACGAGTGGATGACCGCTTCGGGTGGTCTTTATCTGCGCGAGCAGGCTCCCTATATCGCAACTCTGCTCACAACTCACGCAACCGTTATCGGCCGCTGCATCGCAGGCAACCGTCTGCCCCTCTACAACGACCTCACCAAGTTCAACGCAGATGATCTGGCTTACCAGTTCAACGTAATGGCTAAGCACTCTATCGAGAAGATGGCTGCTAAGTACCACGATGCTTTCCTTACCGTGAGCGATATCACCGCTGAGGAGTGCAAGTATCTGCTCGGCAAGGAGGTTGACGGCGTTACACCTAACGGTTTCGAGAACGACTTCGTTTGGACAGGCAAGACTTACGAGACCAAGCGCAAGGAGGCTCGCAAGGCTATGATCGAAGTTGCAGAGGCTTGCCTCGGCCACAAGTTCGAGCAGGAGCCCCTCATCATCGGCACCAGCGGTCGCTATGAGTTCCGCAATAAGGGTATCGATGTGCTCTTCGATGCACTGAAGCGCATCGAGGCTTCGGCAAACCTCAACCGCGAGATCTTGGCTTACGTTATGGTTCCCGCCGGCATCACAGGTGCACGCCTCGATCTGAAGGCTCACCTGGCAGATAAGTCGCAGGCCATCGACCCCAGCCAGTATAAATATACAACTCACACCCTCGAGAATGCAGCTTGGGATCAGATCGCACAGTCGATCAACGGCAGCAACCTCGACCGTGCAGAGTCGAAGGTTAAGGTAATCTTCGTTCCGACCTACCTGAACGGCAACGACGGCATCTTCAACAAGAGCTACTACGAGATGTTGGCAGGTATGGATATGACCGTATTCGCATCGTACTACGAGCCGTGGGGTTACACTCCGCTCGAGTCGATCGCATTCTCGGTTCCGACAATCACCTCTACCCTCGCAGGTTTCGGTATGTGGGTTAAGAAGTCGGGTGGTAACGACGGCGTAGTTGTTGTTGAGCGCAACGACTTCAACGACAAGGAGGCTGTAAACGCTATTGCAGATGCAATCGTTCGCTTCGCAGCCCTCTCGCCCGAGCGCGTTCAGGAGGTGCGCAATGCAGCATTCGAGATCTCGAAGCGTGCGCTCTGGTCGAACCTCTTCAAGAAGTATGAGGATGCATACTCGAAGGCTGTTGAGAGCTCGATTTCGCGTACTAACCGTGCAATCCTCGGTGATGGCGGTTCGACTCACGAGCAGATCAACTTCGTTCGCCAGCAGCTCATCTCGGAGCGTCCTACTTGGCAGCGTATGATGGTTGAGAAGAGCCTCTCGGCACGTCTTCGTCCGTTGGAGGAGCTCTCGCGCAACTTGTGGTGGTGTTGGACTTCGGGTGGTCGCGACCTGTTCGAGTCGATCGACAAGACTCTTTGGGAGGAGGTTGATCGCAACCCGATCGTTCTGCTCGACAAACTCTCGGTAGAGCGCCAGAAGGAGCTCGAGCAGGATACTGCATTCCTCGAGAAGCTCGACGCAATCTACGCAAACTATCAGGCATATATGTCTGAGAAGCCCGATCCGAAGAGCCCGAAGATCGCATACTTCTCGATGGAGTATGGTCTGCACTCGTCGCTCAAGATCTATTCGGGTGGTCTTGGAATCCTCGCAGGTGACTACCTGAAGGAGGCTTCAGATAAGAATACTCCGATGGCAGCAGTTGGTCTGCTCTATCGTTACGGATACTTCACACAGCGTCTTTCGGCACAGGGTGCTCAGGAGGCTGCATACGAGGCACAGAACTTCTTCAAGTTGCCCATCTCGCCCGTGCGTGATGAGGAGGGTAACTGGGTGACCATTCAGGTTGCATTCCCGGGTCGTTACATCTCGGCTCGCGTTTGGAAGTGCCAGGTGGGTCGTACCGACCTCTTCCTGCTCGATGCAGACTACGAGGCTAACCTCCCCGAGGATCGTCAGGTTACTCACCACCTCTATGGTGGCGACTGGGAGAACCGCCTCAAGCAGGAGTTGCTGCTCGGCGTCGGCGGTATCCGCGCCCTTGTAAAGATGGGCATCAAGCAGGATGTATATCACTGCAACGAGGGTCACGCAGCATTTATCGGTTTGGAGCGTATCCGCAACCTCATCAACCGTGAGCGTATGTCGTTCTCGGAGGCTTTGGAGGTTATCCGCTCGTCGTCACTCTTTACAACCCACACTCCGGTGCCGGCTGGTCACGATGCATTCCCCGAGTCGATGATTCGTCAGTATATGTCGCACTATCCCGACGTGCTGAAGATCACTTGGGAGCAGTTCATCAACCTCGGTAAGACCAACCCGAACGATCCGAACCAGAAGTTCTCGATGTCGGTACTCGCTTGCAACCTCTCGCAGGAGGTTAATGGTGTGTCGTGGCTCCACGGCGAGGTATCGAAGGATATCCTCGGCAATATGTGGCCGGGCTACTTCAAGAACGAGTTGCACATCGGTTATGTAACCAATGGTGTTCACTTCCCGACTTGGACCGCTTCGAATCTGCGTCGCCTCTACACTAAGTACTTCCCGAAGGGCTTCGAGGGTCACGTTTACAACATCCCCGAGTGGCAGGGTGTACACAAGATCGCTGATGAGGAGCTCTGGGCAGAGCGTATGATCCTGAAGAAGCGCCTTATCAAGACTATCTGCGAGCGCTACAGCGATCCGAGCAAGGTTCGCCTCGAGTCGCCCCGCCAGATGGTTCAGATCACCGAGAGCCTCAAGCCGGATGTGCTCACTATCGGTTTCGCACGTCGCTTCGCAACTTACAAGCGTGCATACCTGCTCTTTACGAACCTCGAGCGTCTGTCGGCAATCGTTAATAATAAGGAGCGCCCCGTACAGTTCATCTTCGCCGGTAAGGCTCACCCGAACGATAAGCCGGGTCAGGATCTGATCAAGCGCATCGTTGAGGTTTCGGCAATGCCGGAGTTCGTAGGTAAGATTATCTTCCTGCAGAACTACGATATGGAGCTTGCACGTCGTATGGTTCAGGGCGTGGATGTATGGCTCAACACTCCGACCCGTCCCCTCGAGGCATCGGGTACATCGGGTGAGAAGTGCGTGATGAATGGTGTTATGCAGTTCTCGGTACTCGACGGATGGTGGGTTGAGGGCTACAAGGAGGGTGCCGGCTGGGCACTCCCGATGAAGCGCACCTTTACCGACCAGCACTTCCAGGATGAGCTCGACGCCGAGATGATCTACAACACCATCGAGGAGGAGATCGTTCCCAAGTACTACAACCGTAGCGAGGATAACATCCCGCACGAGTGGGTTGCATCGGTTAAGAGCTGTATCGCCGATATCGCATCGAACTTTACAACTAACCGTATGCTTATCGACTACGAGGATCGCTTCTACAACAAGCTTGCTCTGCGCAAGAAGGAGCTGATCGCCGATAACTATAAGGAGGCTCGCGAGATCGCAGCTTGGAAGCGTAAGGTTTCGGCAGCGTGGGATAACGTGAAGCTCGTAGATGTTAAGCGTGCCTGCATCGACACCGAGGCTATTATGGTCGGCGAGTCGTACCACTTCGAGGTTACTCTCGACATCGCGAATCTCCAGAAGTCGGATATTGGCGTTGAGTTGGTAGTTGCTAAGCAGATCGAGTTCGGCCAGGGTGCAAACGTTCAGCACTCGGTAGAGTTGCAGCCGGTTAAGGCTACCGACTCGTTGGTAACCTATGCTCTGGACTACGTTCCCGAGAATACCGGAATGTTCGATGTTGCACTTCGTGTCTTCCCGAAGAATGCAAAACTGCCGCATCGAATGGACTTTGCGCTGGTTAAATGGGCTTAAATTGATAAAAAATCGGCGAAAGTTTTGTCGTTTCGCCGATTTTTTTATAATTTCACAAGGAAAAACTACAAAATTTCAAAAAATATGTCAGCACTTACATTCGACAAGGGCGAACTCGGCAACCTCGAATACTCTCTGCAACGCGAGATGTTGGCTACCGACCGTCGCAATGGTTATATGAGTACGACCATCGTATGCTGTAATACGCGCAAGTATCACGGCTTGATGGTGGCACCCATCGACAACAGCGACCGCACGCACGTACTGCTCTCGTCGCTCGACGAAACCATCGTTCAGCACGACCAGTCGTTCAACCTCGCACTTCACCGCTTCAATGGTGTTTACGAGCCGCGCGGCCACAAGTACATCACCGACTTTAAGTACACCCCCTGCCCCACGATCACCTATCGTGTGGGAGGTGTGATTCTGCAGAAAGAGTTGCTGTGGATTCACAAGCGCACTCAACTGATGATTCGCTACACGTTGCTCGATGCTCACTCGGAGACAACGTTGCGACTGCGTCCCTTCTTTGCATTCCGCGACAAGCACGCGCTCACAAAGGCAAATATGGATGCGAATGGTCGCTCGTACCCCGTGCCGCACGGAGTTAAGTGCCGACTCTATGAGAGTTATCCGTGGCTCTACCTCCAGACCGACCGTAAGGATGCGGAGTTCATCCCCGCACCCGATTGGTACTACGATTTCGAGTACCAGCAGGAGCTCAAGCGTGGCTACGACGGTTATGAGGATTTGATGACTACGGGTTATTTCGAGCTCAAGATCAAGAAGGGCGAGAGCATCATCTTCTCGGCTTCGACCGAAGAGATGTCCTCGGTTGAGAGTATTCGCGAGTTCTACGAGACCTCGATGGCTCGCCGTACTCACAAGATCGACTTCTTGAGCTGTCTGCACCACTCGGCTCGTCAGTTCGTGGTTCGTCGCCCCGAGAATCGTACCGAGATGATTGCAGGCTACCCCTGGATGGGTGTTGATGGTCGCTCGACCTTCATCGCACTGCCGGGTATCACCCTCGAGCAGGGCTACAAGGAGGATTGCATCGAGATCCTCGACACAATGCTCCGCGATATGCGCAATGGCGACTTCGCAGGCTCGGCTTCGGCATACAACGCAGCTGACGCTCCGCTCTGGTTCTTCTGGACTCTGCAGAATCTGGAGAAGCACCTCGGCGCCGCTGAGATCTGGAATCGCTACGGCGAGGTTATGAAGTCAATCCTCGAGGCTTATCGCTCAGGCATCGGCGGTCGTGTGCAGTTGCACGAGAATGGTCTGGTTTGGGCTGCTGCCGAGAATGTGGCTTTGACTTGGATGAATACCTATATCGACGGCAAGGCTCAGCTTCCGCGCTCGGGCTACGCAGTCGAGATTCAGGCTCTGTGGTACAATGCCGTATGCTACACATTGGCATTGGCAAAGAAGCAGGGCGACAAGGATTTCGTCGCTGAGTGGAAGAATATGCCGGTTAAGACTCAGGCTTCGTTTATCGAGAAGTTCTGGTATAGCGATGAGGATTACCTCTACGACTATGTAAACGATCACGAGTCGAACCACTCGGTACGCTCGAATATGATTATCGCTTGCGGTCTGGACTACACAATGCTCAACGAGGAGCAGATCGTAAATGTAGCTCTCACCGTACGCCAGCACCTGCTCACTCCGCGTGGTCTGCGTACCCTTTCGCCGCGTAACCCGCTCTACGATTCGACAGCTAACGACGAGCAGTCGCAGCAGGATCGAGTTCGTATGAATGGTGCAGTGTGGGTATGGCCCCTTATCTTCTACATCCGCTGCGGTTTCCGTCTGAGAGGTGAGGCCTTCACCGAGAAGGCTCAGGAGATTCTCGACGGTTTCAACGAGGATATCCAGACCTACTGCATCGGCTCGATTGGCGAGTACTTCGACGCCGATCCTCCGTTCGGTCCTCGAGGAGCGTTCTCTTCGGCTTTGAGCGTAGGTGCATTGCTCCAGATCAGCGAGATCATCGCAGGCAAGAGCAAGGGCAAGGCTAAGAAGAGCGCAACTAAGAGCACTGCAACCAAAGCTGCTACTAAAGCTGCTACTAAAGCTACAGCAAAGCCTGCAGCAAAGAAGAGCGCAAAAGCGACGACAACAAAAGTTAGTAACAAGAAAAAATAATAAGCGATGAGAGTATTAATGTTCGGCTGGGAGTTTCCTCCTCATATTGCGGGAGGCCTCGGCACGGCTTGCTACGGAATGACGCGCGGATTGGCACGCAACGACGTTGATGTCACCTTCGTAATGCCTAAGGCATCGGGCGATGAGGATCAGCGTTTCGTGGATGTTGTCAACGCGAGCGACGTAGAGGCTGTTTTCGGCAACGTGGAAGGAGGCGTAGAGGATATCATCGACAAGATTTCGTTCGTGCATATCGACTCGAATATGGTTCCCTACATCTCGCCCGAAGAGTATCTCGCCTACCACGACGAGTATGTCAAAAGTGGTAAAAAAACGTGGGAGACTAGCGACGTATGGAGTCAGCGCTACACCTTCTCGGGAAAGTATGGTGCCAACCTTATGGAGGAGGTTGCTCGTTATGCAATCATCGCTGCTCAGGTAGCAAAGGATCTCGAGGGTCAGTTTGACGTTATCCACGCCCACGACTGGCTCACCTATTTCGCAGGTATCGCTGCAAAGCGCGTATCGGGCAAACCGCTGGTTGTGCATATGCACGCAACCTCGTTTGACCGCGGTTCGGCGGATAATATCGATACCCGCGTCTATGAGATGGAGCGAGCTGGTATGGCTGCTGCAGATTGTGTTATCGCAGTGTCGAACCTCACTCGTAATATCATCATCGAGAAGTATAACATCCCCGCTGACCGCGTAGTGACGGTGCATAATGCCGTTCGCTTCGAGGGCAAGGAGAATGAGTTTCTCGAGCGTGGCGTTGAGGATAAGATCGTAACCTTCCTGGGTCGTATCACCTACCAGAAGGGCCCCGACTATTTCGTCGAGGCTGCGGCAAAGGTTCTCAAGCGAGTTCCTAACGTACGCTTTGTAATGGCAGGTTCGGGAGATATGATGAACCACGTAATCCGCCGTGTTGCGCGTCTGGGTATCGCCGACCGCTTCCACTTCACCGGTTTCTTGCGTGGTGACGATGTTCACAAGATGTTCCGCCTTTCTGACGTATACATCATGCCTTCGGTATCGGAGCCGTTCGGTATCTCGCCTCTGGAGGCTATGCGCTCGAATGTACCGGTAATCATCTCGAAGCAGAGTGGTGTGGCCGAGGTGCTGGACTACGCTGTGAAGGTAGACTATTGGGATGTAGACGCTATGGCAGACGCTATCTATGGTCTGATTACCTACCCGGCTCTCGCTGATATGTTCTCGAAGAAGGGTCTTGAGGAGGTTACAAACCTCAAGTGGAACAACGCAGCTGCTAAAATCAAGAAGATTTACCAAGAAGTCATTGACAACGCGAAATAATAAAAAACTCAAAATATGAAAACCATTTGCTTATATTTTCAGGTACATCAGCCCTGGCGTTTGAAGACCTATCGTTTCTTCAACATGGGCAAAGACCACAACTATCTCGACGATCTGACCAATCGTGCGATTATGCAGAAGATCGCTCGTCAGTGCTACCTTCCGATGAATGCACTGCTGCTCAAGCTTATCAAGGAGAATAACGGCAAGTTCCGCTGCTCGTTCTCGCTCACAGGTACTGTTGTTGAGCAGTTCCGCGCATACGCTCCCGAGGTACTCGAGTCGTTCAAGGCTCTGGCCGAGACCGGCTGCGTAGAGTTCCTCGCCGAAACCTATTCGCACTCGCTTGCAGCTCTGGCTTCGAAGGAGGATTTCGTTGAGCAGGTTAAGCTCCACACCGCTATGATCAAGAAGGAGTTCGGCCAGAAGCCGACCGCTTTCCGCAATACGGAGCTTATCTACTCGGATTCAATCGGCGCTATGGTTGCCGAGATGGGATTCAAGACTATGCTTGCTGAGGGCGCTAAGCACATCCTCGGTTGGAAGTCGCCCGATTTCGTATACGCAAACGCTGAGGATCAGAAGTTGCGCCTCTTGCTGCGTAACTACAAGCTCTCGGACGATATCGCTTTCCGCTTCTCGAATCAGGGTTGGGCTGAGTATCCCCTCACTGCCGACAAGTACGCTTCGTGGTTGGCTGCCGAGAATGGCGAGGTTATCAACCTCTTTATGGATTACGAGACATTCGGTGAGCACCAGAAGGCTTCGACCGGTATCCTCGACTTTATGAAGGCGCTGCCCAAGGCTATCTTGGAGCACGGCGATATGGAGTTCGAGACCGTATCGAAGGCAGCTGCTAAGCATCAGCCCGTATCGGTACTCCACTGCCCGCACGTTATGTCGTGGGCTGACGAGGAGCGCGATATCACCGCTTGGATCGGTAACGAGTTGCAGAACGAGGCATTCTCGAAGCTCTACGCCCTGAAGGATAAGGTTAAGAGCCTCAAGAACGCTGATTTCGACTATGTATGGAACTTCCTGCAGACTTCGGACCACTTCTACTATATGGCTACAAAGTGGCTCTCGGATGGCGACGTTCACTCGTACTTCAACCCCTACGACTCGTCGTATGAGGCATTCATCAACTATATGAACGTTCTCTCGGACTTCCAGATCGAGGTCGAGAAGGCCCTCGCTGCTAAGAAGAGCCGCAAGAAGGCTTAGTCAATAGTTTGATTATACCAAACCGGATGTCGCAACACAAAGTTGGGCATCCGGTTTTCGTTTTGTAGGTTTGAGAGGTATGAATCTGCTCCCAACAACAAAATAGCCTATCCGCACCCTGTGCGAATAGGCTATTATCTTAAGGTTTGCACAACAAGACCGAAGCCTTGTTACACGACCCTGACTTATGCAGTCGGGATGTTCTTGTTTACATTCTTCGAACCTACCAATGCGTAGAAGAGCATATAAGCCAAACCTGCAACGATTACCCAGTAGCTTGTGAGGTAACCACCATTGGTAACGTCAACTACCAAGTTCTGAACGAACGGAAGGATACCACCACCGCAAACCATTGCCATAAAGATACCCGAACCCTTCTCAGTGTACTTGCCAAGACCCTCAACTGCGAGGTTGAAGATACCGCCCCACATTACCGATGTGCAGAGACCACACAGAACGAGCAATGCAGCATTCACGGGAACCGATGCCATACCGAAGCCTGCAGTACCCTGGAATACGGGGAGATTAACCGAAGTTGCGGGGTCGAGGAACATAGCAGCGAGTACCAATACAAGACCTACGCCCGATACAGCTGTAAGCATCGACTTAGCCGAAACCTTTGCACCAAGTGCAGCACCAGCCAGACGACCTACGAGCATAAGCAACCAGTAAGTTGCAGTAACTGTTCCTGCGATAGCCTCAGCGCCCGACTCAACAGCCAGACCGCCATTCTGCAACCACTTCTGCAGTACGTTGGGAATACCTACCTCAACACCTACATAGATAAAGATTGCAACAGCACCCAGAACGAAGTGACGGAACGACATAGGACCGAACTCCGACTTCTCCTGAGCCTTCACCATACCAACCTCGGGATTCTCGGGGATATTGGTGAGCAGGATAACTACAAATGCAACAGCGAAGATTGCGAGAGCGATACCCATCAACGGGAATACCTGGCTAATCTTAGCGTCAACGATGCTGGGGATGAACACACCTGTAAGGAAGATAACTGCAGTACCCATCAACGAGTTGAACGAGCCACCTACCTGTACGAACTGGTTACCACGGTTACCACCGCCACCGAGCTTGTTGAGCATCGGGTTAACCACGATGTTAAGCATACACATCGAGAAACCAGCAACGAAAGCACCCAACAGATATACGCCGAAGCTCTCAGCTACACCCGAAATTGTCTGGATACCAACGCCGATGAAACCTACAGCAACTGCGATCAGAGCGGTCTTCTTGTAACCGTACTTCTGAAGCATATTACCTGCGGGAATACCCATTACAGCGTATGCAATGAAGTTGCACAATACACCCAGAGTACCCATCCAGTTGGGAACACCAAACTGGTTCTTCAATACATCACCCATCGGCGATGCGAGGTTTGTGACGAACGAGATCATACCGAAGAGCAAGATGCACACGATAATCGCCGGCACGTTAGAATTTTGTTTTTTCTCCATAACTTTTTTAGATTGGTTAAATTAGATGAATATGTTTTGTGTAAATTTTATCTGTTTCGCTCGGCAATGAAGGTACACAAATCGATCAGCGCCTGACGATATGGGCTCTCCTCGTAGCCGCCAAGAATCGACATAGCTCGCTGAAGATAGCTCTTCAGGGTCTGGTTTGCAGCCTCGATACCGCCCGAAGCAACAACCCACTGCTGCACCTGCTCCACGCAACTCTCGTCGGTCGCACAACGCTCAATGAGCGAGAGGATCTCGTTGCGCTTCGCCTCGTCAGCCTTCTCGAGCACCTCAATCAGAGGCAGGGTAATCTTGCGCTCACGCAGATCGTTATTCGAAGGTTTACCCGTATCGGCTGTCGGCATATAGTCGAGGATATCGTCACGAATCTGGAAGGCGATACCGATAGCCTCACCAAATCGACGCATCGCTGACACGTTCGCCTGCGAGGCTCCCACCGACAATGCACCCGATGAAGCGCTGACACTCAAAAGGCTTGCCGTTTTTTTGTAAATAATGTCGAAATAGGACTCACGCGAGGTGTCGAGCTTCGATGCGTGGTCGCTCTGCAAGAGCTCACCCTCGCAGAGGGTAGTCATCGATTTGATGATGTGCAACACCAGATCGAACTGTCCGCTCGATAGGCCGAGATCCATATTTTTTGCAAGGATGTAGTCACCGACAAGTACGGCATTACGCGACTGCCAGCGCGAATTGACCGAGGCTCTACCACGGCGCATATCCGACTCGTCGATAACATCATCGTGAATGAGCGAAGCGACGTGAATCATCTCCACAAGCATCGCTGCCAGGTGGGTACGCTTACCGAAACGCCCCTCATTCGCAGAGTTCATCGCCGCCGAGAGCATAACGAGAATAGGACGTATGCCCTTACCTCGCGAGGTAAGCACATATTCGAGCATCTCGGCAATCAAACCATCTTCGGCACTGAAGTTACGCTTGACAAATTGGTCAAATTCGGCAAGCTCGGCCTCGATTGGTTTACGAATCGTATTGATTGTGATCATTAACTATTACCGTTTATTTTGCAAATATAATCATTTTTCGCATCCCCTGCCACTATAAGTCAATGTTTTTTTCGTACCTTTGGCGGTATATAAGCTAAATAGTATGGATAAAGTAAAGAGTATAATCGCAAAAATATTGCCTTATGCAGTTCCCGTGCTGCTCTTTTTCGGAGTAGCAGCGGCCTATTTCGCACCTCAATTCGCAGGCAAAGTGCTGCCGCAGCACGATGTCGAGCAGTATGAGGGAATGTGGAGTGATATCCGCGCCCACCGCGAGGCTACGGGCGAAGATGCCCAATGGACGGGCGGAATGTTCGGCGGTATGCCGGCATACCTCATCAACGTAAAGTATCCGGCTCAGGCGGTCAAGAACTCGATCGGAGCAGTCGTGAAGATTATGGATACACCCGCCTCGTTTGTCTTCTTTGCGATGACAGCCTTTTGGCTGATGATGCTTATCTTCGGTGTTTCGCCGTGGGTTGGAATGGTCGCAGCGCTGGCCTACGGACTATCGACATACTTCTTCCTTATCATTGGCGCGGGACACGTCACCAAGATGTGGGCTCTGGTTTGGGCACCGCTGATGATGGGTGGAGCTTATATGACTATGCGCCGTAATGCGCTGGCCGGAGGCGTCGTAACTGCAGTGGCAACCTCGCTCGAGCTTGGTGCAAACCACCCGCAGATCACCTACTACTTCCTGCTGGCGATGCTTCTCTTCTGGATTAGCGAGTTGGTTGTAGCTATTAAGGAGAGGAGCCACGCGCCATTCTGGAAGCGCACCGCAGTGCTTGCCTTTGCGGGTATTGTGGCTCTCGGCTCGAACTTCGCACCCCTCTGGTACACATCGCAGCACACCCCCGAGACTATGCGTGGAGGTTCAGAACTTGTGAGCAAGGATGCGGAGGGCGCTGATGGTCTTGATCTTGAATATGCTACGGCGTGGAGTTATGGCATAGCCGAAAGTTGGAATATGCTTATCCCCGACTTTGCAGGTGGCGATTCGGGCTCGTCGTTTGCTGCGGATGGACCCGTGGCCGACTCTCTCTCGCCCATCGGTTTGCGTCAGGTTGCAAAGCAGTTGCCGACCTATTGGGGTGGTCAGCCCTACACCGCAGGCCCAACCTATCTGGGTGCTGTGGCAATCTTCCTTGCCCTGCTGGGAGCGATGCTCTCGCGCGGAAGAGACAGGTGGTGGATTGTCGGCTCAATGGTGCTGATGTTGCTACTCTCGTGGGGTCACAATGCGATGTGGTTCACCGAGCTGTGCTTCAAATATCTGCCCATGTACAACAAGTTCCGCACCGTATCGACCACGTTGGTCGTGCTGGAGTGGGCAGTACCCCTCTTTGCGGGTATCGCACTCTGGAAATTGTGGCAGACCGACGAGAAGCAGCGTCGTAACATTCTGCGCCCAATGGCGTGGGCTGCCGGCATTACGGGCGGAATCTGCCTATTGCTCGCCGTTGCCGGAGGCTCGTTATTCGACTTTGGTCGCACAGATGCGGAGGATCTGATGATCGAGCAGTTCTTCTATATGCTCAAGGAGTCGGGAGCCGATGACTACATCGCTCGCGGCTACCACGAACAGTTGGGTGTCGAGGTCGCCTCGGCAATGGTGACCGAGCGTGCTGCGCTGATGAGCCAGGATGCGTGGCGTTCATTCCTCTTTATCGCTCTGGCGGCCGGAGCTATTGCACTCTATGCGCTGCGCAAGGCTGGTCGCAGAGTTTTGGTTGCGGCTATGGCTGTGTTGGTGCTGGCAGATATGGTGCCTGTCAATCTGCGATACCTCTCGCAGGATCGATTCGTCACTGAGCGCCACACCAAGGTTAAGCCCACGCAGGCCGACCTGCAGATTATGCAAGATAAGGATCTGGGCTATCGCGTGCTCAACCTCTCGGTCAGCCCCTTCAATGATGCCACAACATCGCGCTTCCACCGCTCGGTAGGTGGTTACCACGGTGCTAAGCTTGCTCGTTATCAAGATCTTATCGACAACTACCTTTCAAAGGGCGACGAAGGTGTACTCGATATGCTCAATACCCGCTATGTAATCTCGTCAAAGGGCGAGGTTCTCCTGCGCGAGAGCGCCAATGGAGCTGCGTGGTTTGTCGAGGGTCTTCGCTATGTAAACTCTCCGCGTGAGGAGATCGACGCTCTCGGCACTACGGATCTGAAGCGAGTAGCCATCGTAGACTTCGCCCAGAAACCCAACGTCGGCCCCTATGCTCCACTCGATTTCGAGGGCGATATTCGCCTCGTGGAGTACGCACCCAACTATCTGAAATACCACTACACCGCATCGGAAGATGCTGTGGCTATCTTCTCGGAGATATTCTACAATAAGGGCTGGCGTGCCTACGTTGATGGAGAGGAGCAGCCCTACTTCCGTGCTGACTACCTTCTGCGTGCAATGCTACTCCCCGAGGGAGAGCACGTTGTGGAGTGGAAGTTCCGTGCTCCGAAGTGGAGTGTAGTCGAGGGCATAACCGCAGCCTTCTCGGCAGTGATTCTGCTCGGATTGGCGGTGTTGATTTTTGTTGCAATCAGAAGAAAATTCCGTAAAGATGGAGAATAATCGCAGAATCAGGCGCAAGGTCCGCAACTCATACATCATCTCGACCATCAGCATTGCGCTGGTGCTGTTCCTGCTGGGTGCCGTGGGCTACCTGATGAGCGCAGCTATGCGAGTTGCCGACTCGTTGCAGGAGAGTGTGACCCTTATAGTCGAGTTGGAGAACAACCTCTCGGAAGAGAGAAAGATCGAAATAAAGGAGATGTTGGAGAAAAACCCTCTCGCCGCCGAGGTGACTTTCCTCTCAAAAGAGGATAAACTCAACGACGCCGAGTTCCGTAAGATCTTCGCCGTAGAGTTTGAGGATGTTTTGGATGAGAATCCGTTGCTCGACTCCTACGAGGTGCGCCTTACGGCTCTCTCGGAGCAACGCGCAACGCTCGAGGCCTTCATTGCCGATATGGAGGGTCGCGAGGGTGTGGCTCACGTCTCCTATCCGGCGGAACTTATTGAGAAGGTGCACGCAACCGTCAATAAGGTGCGACCCATCCTGCTCGCCTTTGCGGCTGTTCTGCTCGTAATCTCGCTCACGCTCCTCAACAGCACGATTCGCCTGGCGATCTTCTCGAAACGCTACCTTATCAACACGATGAAACTTGTCGGCGCAACCAAGTGGTTTATCATAAAGCCCTTCCTGCGAGATAGCGTACGCCAAGGCCTCTGCGCCGGCGTTATCGCTACGGCTCTCTTTGGTGCAATGATCTACGGCATCGAGAGCAAGCTACCCGAACTCTCCTCGCCCGAGCAGCTGCACTTTGCAACTGCAATCTTGGTGGGTATGGTTGTTGTCGGAGTGGTCGTGTCGCTACTCTTTACCCTCTTTGCGGTGAACAAGTTTGTAAATATGAAGTCAAATAAGATATACCTATATTAGTATGAAGAATCTATTCGATAAAATCCCGACCACCAACGACGAGAAGATGCCCCTCACGATGAAGAACTACGTTCTGCTGCTTGCAGGCTTTGTGGTTATCATCTTGGGCTTTGTATTGATGGCCGGCGGTGGCAGCGAGTCACCCTCGGAGTTCAACTACGAGATGTTCTCGTGGCGAAGAATTACCCTTGCCCCGATTCTTGTTATCGCAGGATTTGCTTTTGAGATCTACGCTATTCTTAAGCGTTTTAAGTAGACGGCACCCTCGGGCCACGCCTATCGGCGCTCGGCCATCTCGCGACGGAAGTTTCTCACTTGCAGCACAAGGAATATTGCTGCAAGAATCGCTGACATCGAGTCAGCAATAGGCATCGAGTACCATACTCCCGTAACGCCAAACTTCGGAGGAAGAATCATAAGCAGCGGCACAAGGAATATCATCTGACGAGTCAGCGAGATGATAATTGCTCGCTTGGGCTTGCCGATATACTGGAAGAAGTTACCCGTCACAACCTGGAAACCTACCAACCAGAACATCACCATCACGCTCTTCATTCCGTAGGTCACTGCCTCAATCAGCTCTTTCGACTCGGCGCTATCGCCACCCACAAAGAGCATAGCCACCTCGCGCGGCAGGAATCTGCTGATAAGGAATCCGGTAGTGGTCACACCCACAGCGCACACCAGAGTTATACCCAGAGCCTTCAGTACTCGATCGTACTGCTTGGCGCCGTAGTTGTAGCCCACAATCGGCTGCATACCCTGATTAAGTCCCAGCACGACCATAATAAAGAGCATTACCACGCGGTTGATAACGCCGTAGGCGCCGATATTCAGATCGCCACCGTGCAGCTTCAGGGCCTTATTTACAAATATCACCACAATCGACGTGCAGATATTCATCAGGAATGGAGCCATTCCGATCGAGATAATATTTTTGATAATCGAACCTTTGAATCGGAAGATATCTCGCTTAAAGTGGATAAAACTACTCTTTCGGGTGAAGTGATGCAGCGAGACCGACAGAGCACAGCACTGCGCAATAACGGTCGAGAAGGCCGAACCCTGAATTCCCCAACCAAACTTAAAGATAAAGAGAGGATTCAGCACGCAGTTCACCGCCACCGACAACAACATCGCATACATCGCCTTGTGAGGATAGCCCGAGGCACGCATCAACTCGTTCAGACCGAGGTAGAGGTGCGTCACAACATTTCCCGCCAGAATAACGTGCATAAAGTCGCGAGCGTAGCCGATGGTCTGGTCGCTTGCGCCGAAGAAGTAGAGAATCTCATCCAGAAAATAGAGGCTCAGGCCTCCGAAGATGATACCGATTGTGATATTTAACAGCACTGCATTGCCGAGCACCTCCTCGGCAGCTCGTTTATTGCCTTGACCCAGACGAATCGAGGTGATAGCCGCAGCTCCAACACCCACCAACGCACCAAATGCCGATGCGATATTCATAATAGGCATCGTCAGCGCCATACCCGAAATAGCCAATGCTCCGACGCCGTGCCCGATAAAGATACTGTCGATTATATTGAATAGCGACGTAGAGATCATCGCAATAATCGCAGGTATAGCATATCGCGGCAGCAGCTTCGACAACGGATCAGTTCCGAGCGAGAGTGTTGATATCTGTTTTTTCATTCGTGGCGCAAAGATAGTAAAACTATGCAATATAGACAACGAGGTTGTCCGAATGGAACATCACCCGCATCTCGACAGGCAGATTATCCCTGATTTGACCGACAAGTAGGCCGCTATCGAAATCGATGCTCAGCACCTTTATATCCCGAATAAAATCAAGCCCCCCCTCGTCGAAATATTTGTAGAGCGCCTCCTTGGCACACCACAGCACAGCCGCCAGACGCTCATCTTGGCTCAGAGCAGACTCCTCGGGGCGGATATATCACTCGGCTACGCGGTCGAAGTTTCGATCAAGACGCTCAATATCAACGGCACATCTACCCTCGGAGATAACCACCGCCACAAAGTCGGCACTATGCGATACGCTGATCTGCTCCTTGCGGTTCAACACCCGCGGGGCGCCATTCTCGTTGTAGGCAATCTGTGCATCGGCACCCAGCTCGCGATGGATAATGTATCTCCACATCAGAGCCTCACGGCGACGCCTTTCAGAGCTAAAGTCGGCAACATAGCTCCGCTCGGCCTCTCCCACAAGCTTGAGAAGCTCATCCTCAGCCAAAGGCGGCTCGATGAATAGCCGTGTGCTACTCTTCATTGATTGTAACTTTGATTTTGTCGATACGACGACCCTCCAGACTCTCGACCTTAAATGTAATGCCGTGCGAGCTCACCTTGTCGCCCTTCTTGAGGAAGTTGCGCTTGAGTTCGAGCATCAGGCCCGCAAGGGTCTCGGCTCGACCCTGCACATCGGCAAAAGAGTCCTCCTCCAGATCGAGCACTCGCTCGAAATCCACGATATGGGTCTTGCCTTCGAAGATATACTTGCCCTCGCCAATCTTAGTATAGAAGCTCTCGTCGACATCGCTCTCATCCGAGATCTCGCCAACAACCTCCTCCAAAATATCCTCCAACGAGAGCAGTCCCTGCGTAGCTCCATACTCATCAACCACGATGGCCATATGAACCTTATGCGAGCGGAACTCCTCGAGCAGATCGTCGATCTTCTTATGCATCGGCACGAAGTAGGCCTTGCGCATCAGTCGCTGCCAACCGAAGTCGTTTCCCTCCTTGATATAGGGAATCAGATCCTTGACATAGAGCGTACCCTTGATGTTATCCAGATCCTCATCGTAGACCGGCAGACGCGAGAAACCCGACTCTATAATGATCTGCTTAACCTCCTCAAACGTAGCCGTAAGTTCGATGGCTGTGATATCCACACGCGAGCGCATAATCTCCTCCACCTCGGTATTTCCGAAATTGACAATACCCGAGAGCATCTTCTGCTCCTCGTCCGACGAAGCCTCGGTCAGATCAACCGCATCAGCCAACTCCTCAATCGAGATATCGTCACCACCGCGCGAGGCCATCTCGTTCACACGGCTGCTCGTGCGCACCAAGATCCACGAGAAGGGATAACAGAGCCAGCGCACAACCGAAATAGGCTGCGAGAGGAGCAGAGCCACCTTCTGATAGGAGCCCTGCGCCACGATCTTTGGCAAAATCTCACCGAAGAGAAGCAACAGGAAGGTCACCAGCACACCGGTAAAGAGGAACTGCAATCTATGGAACGTAAAGACTGAGCCGAGGATGTCGTTTGTCAGTACAACAATGCAGATATTGACCAGATTGTTCATCACCAGAATCGTCGCCAGCAACATATCCACATCGCCCAAAAGTTTGAGCAGCGACTCGGCAGCGAAACTCTTGCGGTGCTTAATTTCACGGATATCGTTGTGCGTCAATGAGAAGAATGCAACCTCCGATGCCGACATCATTCCTGACACCAGCAACAGCGCAATCGTTGCAACCAACTTTACGATCGTCGGCAGCGTAAATCCGTTATACTCTAAAATGGGATCCATCTCCACCGGGGCAACTAATCAAACAGCGAGTTTTCGCTCGGCTTCGGAGCTACGATCTCGTTCTCATCTTTGAGCATCTCCTTGCTCGCAGTGGGCATATCAACGATAAACTTAACGTTACGACGCTGGTATGCAGGCGTATTCAGCACCGCCTGAATATTGTCGTAGCGCGACACTCGACGCGAAAGGGTTGGACGTGCCGCGGGAGGTGTAACCTCCACTGCGGGACGCTGTATAGGCTTCGGACGTACCGGCTCGAGAGTCGGCGTACTCGGCACCGGCTCAGCGGGCTGCACCGGAACGGTAACCGGCGGAATGATATTCTTCATCACGTCGGGATTTTCGGCCTCATCCTCGAAGCCCGTAGCCACAACAACCAACTCGATTGCATCACCCAGGTAGGGCTTGTCGCTCGTACCCCAGATGATATTGGCGTTGCGAATCATTCCGTTCTCATCCTGCACGCTTGCAAACTCCTGCACTCGCTTCAGGATTGTCAGCACCTCCTCGTAGAGCAGCTGCTCGGTCGATGCAACCGAGATATTGAGCAGAATATTCTGCGAACCCTTGATCGATTTGCTACCCAACAGGGGCGAGTTGAGCGACTGCTCGACAACCATCAGTGCACGATTCTCGCCCTCGGCAGTAGCTACGCTCATATGGGCACGGCCACTATTGCGCATAACGGTCGAGACATCGGCAAAGTCGACATTGACCAGCGTACTCTTGATTGTGATAATCTCGGCAATACCCTTCGCTGCCGATGCGAGGATGTCATCAGCCTTGCTGAATGCCTCGCCAAGCGAGAGCTTGCCGTAGATTGCTCCGATATTCTCGTTATCGATCACAAGCAGCGAATCGACATACTTCGACAACTCGTCAATGCCTCGGTGCGCCTGCTCGTAGCGTTTCTGACCCTCCAGAACCAGAGGCGAGGTTACGATCGCCACCGTCAGAATACCCATCTCGTGCGCCAACTTGGCTATCACGGGCGATGCACCCGTACCCGTACCACCACCCATTCCGGCAGTGATAAATAGCATCTTTGTACCCAGCGCCTCGAAGCAGTTTCGCAACTCATCGAGCGACTCCACTGCTGCCTGACGAGCACGCTCAGGCATATTTCCTGCACCCAAGCCGTTGCCGAGCACTATCTTGCGCTGCACGGGGCTCAGCTCGAGCGCCTGTTTGTCGGTATTACAAACCATAAAGTTGACGCCGGTAATACCCATCTTCCACATATGATTGACGGCATTACCACCGGCACCGCCGACACCCGCAACCATAATAATCGAGGGGATGCCCTTTGCGGCCTTCAACTCATCCAATAAATCTTCACCCATATATCGTTTTTCTTTTTTCTCGTGTTAATCCAAGAGCGAAACCTTCCCTACAACCCTCCGCCCTCGCTATAAAATTTCATCATCACCGGTACCATCGAAGGTTTTGTTGATACCGTCGGTAGCCTTTGTTATTCCCACCTTAATCCAATCCAAAAAACCTCCTCTTTTCTTGCCACCACTATTCTGCTGGTCGTCAGCCTGATTGTCGTTCTGCTCCTCACCTCCATTGTCGTTCTGAATGGGGGTTGTCGGCGTCGGCGTCGGAGTGGGCGTCGGGATCGGCGTAGTGATAGGTCTGGTCGGCGGAGTCGGTGGAGTCGGGGTAGGAGTGGGAGTCGGACTCTGCGGAACGCGCGGAGAGATACCCGCAAACTTTGCAGTAACCGAACAAGCTCCGTGCTCGGCACCCTTCAGCAGCAAAGCCACCGCTGCGGTGTGCGCCGGCGACTCGATCTGCGAGCGCGACATATCATCCAATCCACACTCGGCCGTTGCCACTCTCACATCGTAACCCGTAACGCGACGGAAGAGCTCGTCGATATGCTCGATCGAGGCCGATCCTCCCGTCAGCACCACACCAAAGCTCAGGCGAGAAGAGTAGCCCGAATCCTTAATCTCGGCCTTCACGAACTCGGCGATATCTGTCAAACGAGCCTCGATAATGGCCGCCAAGTTGCGACGCAACACGCCACCCTTCGAGCGAGATCCCATACTCGGAATCTGAATAAGTTTCTGCTCCGAAACGAACTCGGCAATGGCCGAGCCGTACTTCTTCTTCAGCGACTCGACGCTACGCTCGGGGATTCCGTTAAGCTGAATATCTCGATTGATAGAGTTAGCACCGATCGGAATAGCTGCGATATGGCGGATTACACTGCCGTGGTAGATCACAACGTTTGTCGTGCTGCCACCCAGATCCACAACAACCGCACCGTCGCTCTTCTCATCCTCCGAGAGAACAGCCTCTGCTACGATCATCGCATTCGCATAGGCACCTGCCAACTGCAGACCCGAGAGACGGAAGACCATATTCAAACGGTCGAGCGGAGTCTTATCACTGAGGATAAAGTTGAAGGTCGAAGAGAGACGGCGACCAAACGATCCAACCGGATCCTTCACCTCCTGGCTGCCATCCACAGTAAAGTTCTGGGGTATGCGCTCGAGGATAACCTCATTATCGGGCGCGATAACCTCCTTCATTCGCAGGAAGAGGGCATCGACATCCGACTGCGAGATTCCGGTCTGAGGATTACGGGCATAGACGTGATCCGAGAGGGGTGCACAGCTCACATAGGCACCCGAGAAGCCTGCGTATGCCTCGCTGATGCGGATATTCAGCTCCTCCTCGATCTCGGCCTTTGCGGCCTTGATACACTCGCTAACCTGATTGAGGTTCTCAATCACTCCTGCCTTCACACCCTGTGCAGGCTTCGACACGATAGCATCAATAACCATCTCGCCACTCGCACTCTTCGAGCCGACGATCATAACGATATTCGACGAACCGATATCGATTCCGACTATATAATTCTTCTTCTCCATAATTCTACTTCGAGCATACGACCTGTCCGTCGTACTTAACATTTATTGTCGAGTAACTATCCCAACCCATATTATTGAGGCCATCCTTGTAGAAGTGCATCAACTTATCGAACTTCTCCTCAACACTCTCAATTCGACCAAAGAGGATGGTAAATCTGCCGCTGCGGGGCACCAGCTCCAGCTCTAAAGCTCCACTCGGCATCGTTTCGGCGACAATCTGGACTATCTCTGCACCCCAGAAAGACTCCTCCTCCAACCAATCTACAAAGTTAATGAGTTTCAAGAAATCTTCATATCTTTTCTCCAACTTTTTTTGTCGGCGAAACTCCGCATCCACACGAGCCGTCACCGCTTCAATTCGCCTATCGTTATAGCGCAACTCGCCATCGATTCTGCGCAAGCGCTTATTTCGCACGCCACGCAGGCGCTTGACCCTCGATTTGTAGTGGTCATCATCCTCAAACCACTTGCGCTTGACGCTATCTCGATACTCCTCACGGACCACCTTTCGCTGCTTACGTAGCGAATCCTCGATGCTATAGAGCGGATTCTTCTCGCGTTCGATCTTTGCGATACGCTCGAGCGACTCCCTTATCTGCGAATCGGTGTAGTCACGCACATATCCCTCATACTTCGACGGGAAGGGTGGCTCATAACCGCCCGTAATCACCGGTACATAGAGAGCCGAAGCTGCCGGCGAACGGAAGACAAATCCCGACTCGGTGACGTATGTATCGTATCCATCGATGCGCAATCGGAGCATCGGGCGCCTCTGGCTCACCTCGATATGCAGCACACCATCGTACGAAACGTGAGTATCTACACGATTGACAAAGCCATTTTTGGCGATAATCTCCTCTATACCCGTCAGATTAACCTCTTCGGCCGGAACTCCGATGGTATTGATACCGCTATGCAGCAGCCACTCGCGCACCATTCTACTCGACACCAGATGGCCGTTAGCCGTACTATCACAAATCTCGATATCGACACTCTTGACAACGTGTTCGGCTCGATGCGCACGCATCAGACCGATCGAGCATACCGTGTAACCAATCACGATAGCCCAGACCAGCGTCAGCAGAGCATATTTACCGAACTTTTCTTTCATTGCCTCCTTACCAAAAATCTATCTTGTCATCAGCGCCTCGGCGATCTTCGCACAGCAGGTATCAATATTTCCTGCGCCAAAGCTAACCACCACATCAACGCCCATAGCAGCCACCTCCTCAGCCAGCACCTCGCGCTCAACGATGCGGCAGGGAGCGGTTACCCTCTCGGCGATAATCTCGCTGGTAATGCCCTCAATAGGCTCCTCACGAGCGGGATAGATCGGCAGCAGTACAACCTCATCTGCGTGCGACAACGCCTCGGCAAACTCCTCGTACAGGTCGCGCGTGCGGGTGTAGAGGTGGGGCTGGAAGAGAGCCGTAACTCTTCGTCCGGGAAACATCTTCTTCACCGAGGTAATTGTTGCCGACAGCTCACGCGGATGGTGTGCATAGTCATCCATATAGACCACCTCGGGGGTGTTGATATAGAACTCGAAGCGACGCTTAACACCCACAAACTCAGCCAGAGCCTTACGCAGAAGCTCCACGTCGAGCTCCTTACCCTCGCCCTGTGCTGCACACCAGAGCATAGCTACCGCTGCCACCGAGTTCTCGATATTCACCCAGCCCGGTATTCCGAGAGTACAACCCTCGATAACACCCGAAGGGGTCACGATATCGTAGCGGTACATACCGCCACCAACAAGCTCCACATTGCGGGCATAGAAGTCACACGGCTCGTCATAGGAGTAACGATAAACCGTAATATCGGGGTTATCCAGCACAATATCGACCCCACTCTTAATCACGAGATAGCCTCCGGGGTGGATCTGTCGCACAAACTGCGAGAAGGCCTCCTTGACCGCCTCGTAGGTGCCATAGATATCCAGGTGGTCGGCATCCACCGAAGTGATTACCGCCACATCGGGATTAAGACGCAGGAACGAGCGGTCAAACTCATCGGCCTCAACAGCCAAGCGACTACCCTCGCCCAAGACCAGGTTGCTCGAGAAGTTCTTCGAGATACCACCCAGAAAGGCACTACCACCTCCCGCCACCTCGTGGTTGAGCCACGAAACAAGTGTCGAGGTCGTAGTCTTGCCGTGAGTACCTGCCACCGCCATCACATACTTACCCTGCGAGAGGTAGCCCAGCATCTGCGAACGCTTAACCACCTCGAAACCCTGCTCACGAAACCACAGCATCTGGCTATGGTCAGCCGGCACTGCAGGAGTGTAGACCACAATGGTCGTACTCTTATCACGGAACGGAGCGGGAATAGCCTCCGCCGAATCCTCATAATTAACCTCGGCTCCCTCGGCTTCGATTGCGGCCGTCAGGGGAGTCGGTGTGCGGTCGTAACCCGCCACTCGCTTTCCCTCGTGCATAAAGTAGCGTGCCAGCGCGCTCATTCCGATACCGCCGATACCGACAAAATATACGTTCTGTATCTCCATATTACTCTATCACCTTTTCAATTTCTGCCACGATACGGTCTGCAGAGTCCGCAATGGCAAGTTTTTCGATATTTTTCGACAGAGAGAGCAATCTCTCGGGGTCAGCAATCAGCGCAAGAGCCTCCGCAACAGCCCTCTCCACAGCCTCGCTATCACGCACCATAACCGCAGCGTCCTTCTCGACCAGCGCCATAGCGTTCTTGGTCTGATGATCCTCCGCAACATTGGGCGAAGGAACAAATAGAGTCGGCTTACCCACCAGACACAACTCCGACACGGTGCAGGCACCGCTACGCGAAATTACAAGATCTGCAGCCTCGTAGGCGTAGTCCATACGCTCGATAAATGCACCCTGCCAGATATTCTCGGTCGGATGCTCAGCCAGAAACTCTCGCATCTCGCGCTCGTAGAACTTGCCCGTCTGCCAGATAACCTGTACGGGAGCCTTACCATCAAGGGTTGCCACCCACTTTTTCATCATATTGTTGAGCGTGCGTGTTCCCAGCGAACCGCCCACAACCAACACCACGGGCAGCGTCTCGTTAAAGCCATAGTGCGCCAGAGCCTCCTTGCGATTGCCCCCGCCTCGGCCAAAGGTACCACGCAGCGGATTTCCGGTCATCGTAATCTTCTCTGCCGGGAAGAATCTCTCCATACCGTCATAGGCCACACAGATACGCTTGGCTTTTTTCGCCAAAATTTTATTCGCCACACCTGCAAAGGAGTTCTGCTCCTGAATCAGGGTCGGCACACCCATCTGCTGCGCAGTCCAGAGTACCGGACCGCTCGCATAACCTCCGAAGCCAACAACTGCATCAGGGCGGAAGCGGCGAATAACCTTTCGGGCCTTCAGAACACTGCTAATAAGGCGGAAGGGAACGGTAAGGTTTTTCCAGGTAAATTTACGCTGAATACCGAGAATCGGCAGACCCACGATATTGTAGCCAAGCGCAGGGACCTTCTCCATCTCCATCTTACCCTCAGCACCGACAAAAAGCAACTCCACATCGCTACCATAGCGACGCTTCAGCGCCTCGGCCACAGCCACGGCCGGATATATGTGACCTCCGGTTCCTCCACCGGAGAGAATAATGCGTTTCATTTGCGAGTTAATTTTCTCTGTATGTTGATTTTAGGTTACCACTTTCGGACTTATCGCCACCCCCACTACACAGGTTGTGACCACACTCCCCGAAAGATTTACAAAAGTAGCGAAAATAAGATGAACCCACAAATAAAAATGACAATAAAAAAAGACCGCAACTATTTGCGATCTTTTTCTATCAAAAGTTTTCTGACAAAGGGGCATTTTACGCCAAAGCGACCTTGCCAGAGATCTGTTTTGTAGAAGTTGTATAACAAGAGTCGATTTTAGGCACACGCCGACCGAAAAACCGCAGTTTACTAAAGGTAAATGAGGATTTTGAGGACAAGTGTAACGCCAAAGCGACCTTGTTAGACGACTTCTCTATCTCTTGCGGACAATTCTTAGGGTAGACTGAGTTGCCTGACGAACGTAGACCTCGCTGCCAAGAGCATACTTATCGAAGAGCGGCTTGGTATAACCACGGATTGTAAGTAGCTCCATATCACCGATTTGCGTCACATCAAACCCTTCGGCACGCAGCGCCTTCACCGCCTCCTCGATATGCCACGAATTATCGATACAGAGGCTCAGGTTTACTGCCGAATTATGCACCAAATGGCTCTTGATGCGGAACTGCGCCAGCAGTGCAAAGATCTCCGCAAAGCGCTCCTCCAGCACAAACGAGAAGTCGCGCGGACGGATATTGAGCAACACCTGGTCCTTCTTGAGAATCAGAATCGGAATATCGACTCTGGATGACGAGCCACGAATCACCGTGCCCGGCTTACGCTTATCGCCAAAGGGGCGAACATAGAGCGGAATATTCTTATTCTGAAGGGGTTTAATGGTCTTGGGGTGGATAATCTGCGCTCCGCTGTAGGCCAATTCGATAGCATCCAGATAGCTCAGCTCTGCAATATGCTGCGCATCGGGGAAGATCTTAGGATCGGCATTCAGCACACCATCCACATCCTTCCACACCGCCATCGACTCCGCATTGAGAATATATGCCACAACCGCAGCCGAGTAGTCCGAGCCCTCGCGACCGAGTGTGGTGGTCGTTCCATCGGGAGCGCCTCCGATAAAGCCCTGGCCGATAAAGACCTTCTGCTCGGCTCCATTCACCGCCTCACGCAGCAGCGGCTTCGACTCCTCGAGCTCAACGCTGGCGTCCTTATGGCGCTGCTGGGTGCGGATGCACTTACGCATATCAATCCACTTATTCTCTATGCCCGAGTGGTTCAGATAGTCCGAAATAATCAGGGTCGAGATAAGCTCGCCGAACGAGACAATCTTATCGTACCACAACTCCGCATCCTCCGAGCGATACTCGGTGGTTGCTGCAGCAGCCTCCAACTCGTCGAAGAGAGCCTCCACAGCTTCGATGGTGTGATGCTCGTGATAGAGGTCGTCAATAATCTCTGCGTGGTATTGGCGCAGAGCGGCGATATTTTCGTTCGAGAGGGCCTGGTCGCCCTTCTGAATACCCTCAAAGACACGCTCGAGGGCATTGGTCGTCTTACCCATCGCCGAGACGATCACAAACAGCTCTCCCTCATCACTCACAATCGAGCGCAAGTTGCGTACTCCATCGGCATTCTTGACCGATGCACCTCCGAATTTATATACTTTCATTACCTAATATGTTGTGTTAAAACTAACGTCTAATCTTGTCGTAAACCTCTTTTTATCAAGGCTATAGCCTCTACTTCTACTTTAGAGGCTTGTACTCCGTACCTGTGTTGTGGAAGAGGAACGAGTAGGTATCTGCCGCCTCCTCGATACGCTTCGATGTCGGCTTACCTGCTCCGTGACCCGCCTTGGTGTCGATGCGGATAAGTACAGGCTTCTCGCCCGCCTGTGCGTGCTGCATCTGCGCCGCAAACTTGAACGAGTGAGCCGGAACAACACGGTCGTCGTGGTCGGCAGTCGTAACGAGCGTTGCAGGATACTTCACGCCCTCCTTGATATTGTGCAGGGGCGAATATTTATATATGTATTGGAACTGCTCCTCGTTGTCGCTCGAGCCGTACTCCACAACCCAGCCCCAGCCGATGGTGAACTTATGGTAGCGCAACATATCCATCACACCCACTGCAGGCAGGCAGACAGCATAGAGATCGGGGCGCTGCACCTCGCAAGCACCAACCAGCAGACCACCATTCGAGCCACCGGCAATAGCGAGCTTGCTGCTCGAGGTGTACTTATTCTCAATCAGATACTCTGCAGCCGAGATAAAGTCGTCAAATACATTCTGCTTATTCTCGAGCATACCCGCACGGTGCCACTTCTCGCCATACTCCAGACCTCCGCGCAGCGTCACAAAGACATAGACACCGCCCTGCTCCATAAACATAATCGAGGCGGGGTTGAACGAGGGGGTAAGGTTGATCTGGAAACCACCGTAACCATAGAGGTAGCAGGGGTTCTTGCCGTTGAGCTTCAGACCCTTCTTATACGACACGAACATCGGTACGCGCGTACCATCCTTGCTCTCGAAGAAGATCTGCTCGGTGGTGAAATCCTCAGGATTGAAGGCAACCTCAGGACGGAGGTAGAGCTTCGACTCACCGCTCTTGATGTCGAACGAGTAGATTGTTGTGGGTGAGGTGAAGGTGGTAATCGAGTAGTAGAGCTCGGTATCCTCCTTTTCGCCGCCAAAGCCGCTAACGGTGCCAATACCGGGCAACGAAACCTCGCGGATAAGAGTTCCATCCAGCTCATACTGATAGACCTTATTCTGTGCATCCTCAAGGTAGATTGCTGTAAGCGAGCCACCGGCCGAGCCTACGCCCTCGAGCAGGCACTCCTTCTCGGCGATAACAACCTCACGCTTCGAGGGGTTCTTCAGGTCGATAGCCACCAGATGGTAGTTCTCGGCGCCCTCGTTGGTCATAACGTAGAGTTTATCGTTCTCGCACTCGATGATACCATAGTCATAATCGAAGCCCTTGAGCAGTACGCGGAAGTTGCGCTCACCGGCACGCTTGTAGAGGATTTCGCTACCCGAAGTTCCCTCCGAGCCGGTTACGAAGATCCAACGGCTATCATCGCTCTGCCAGCCGTGGAAGTAGCGCAACGGATGCTCCTTGTCGTGATAGATCAACTTATCCTCGCTCTGCTTGGTGCCGAGGCGGTGGTAGTAGACCTTCTGGAACTCGTTCTTCGACGAATATGCGTTAGACTTGGGAGCGTCGTATGCACTGTAATAAAATCCCTTGCCATCGGGGGCCCAAGTTGCACCCGAAAACTTTACCCAGCTGATCTTATCGGCGAGGGGCTGCTTGCTCTCGCTCTCCATAACGTGAATCTCAACCCAATCCGAACCCGAAGCTGCGGTAGTGTAGGCGCAATACTTGCCATCCTTGCTGAACGACATCGAGCCGAGCGCCACTGTTCCATCCTCCGAGAGGGCGTTGGGGTCGATAAAGACCTCTGCCGGCTCCTCTGCCGAGTGACGACGATAGATTACCGCCTGATTCTGCAGACCGTCATTCTTCGAGAAGTAGTACCAATCACCCTTCTTGGTGGGGGCACTCTCCTTGGGGAAGTTCCACAGCTCGGTCAGGCGCTCCTTCATTGCATCGCGGAAGGGGATCTGCTGAAGGTAGTCGTAGGTCACCTCATTCTGAGCATTAACCCAGGCAGCTGTTGCCTCCGAGTTATCATCCTCGAGCCAGCGATAGGGATCTGCCACCTCTGTACCGAAGTAGTTATCCACGACATCGGTACGCTCTGTTGCCGGATAGGGCAAATGTTTTATCTGTTTCATATTGTTGCAACTTGTCATCATCGAAAACGCAGCAGCAATGCCTGCTACCAACAAAACTCTCTTCATATCAAATGCTTTTAATTGTACAAAATCGTCACAAAGTTATGAAAAAATTGCAGACACTCCACTTTGGACCAAAATTTTCAGTAACTTTGAGGAAAATTTTGGAGTTGTGAGCAATCACCCACTCCGCAAAATAGAGAAAATTATGAAATTTGAACAGGAGAAACAGATAATCGAGAGCGCTTGGGAGAACCGAGACTTGCTCTCAGATAATGCAACCAAGGAGGCTATTCGCCGCGTTGTGGAGGCAGTCGATAAGGGCGAGTTGCGCACCGCCGAGCCTGTAGACCTCGAAAAGAGCGAATGGCAGGTGAACGAGTGGGTCAAGAAGGCGATAATCCTCTACTTCCCCATTCAGAAGATGCGTACAATGCGTGCCGGCGAGCTCGAGTGGTACGATAAGATGGAACTCAAGCACGACTTCGAGTCGCTCGGCGTGAGAGTTGTCCCCCACGCTGTGGCTCGCTACGGCGCCTACATCGCTCCGGGCGCAATCCTTATGCCTTCGTATGTAAACATCGGCGCCTATGTCGACTCGGGTACAATGGTCGATACGTGGGCTACGGTAGGCTCGTGTGCCCAGATTGGCAAGGGAGTTCACCTCTCGGGTGGCGTCGGCATCGGTGGCGTTCTGGAGCCCGTGCAGGCATCTCCCGTAATTATCGAGGATAACTGCTTTATAGGCTCGCGTGCAATCGTGGTCGAGGGTGCCCACATCTGCCGCGAATCGGTACTCGGCTCGAATGTGGTAATCACCGGCTCGACTCACATTATCGACGTTACGGGCGACGAGCCAAAGGAGTATCGTGGCTATGTACCGCCCCGCTCTGTAGTCATTCCCGGCACCTATATGAAGAAGTTCCCCGCAGGTGAGTATGGCGTATCGTGCGCCCTCATTATCGGCAAGCGCAAGGAGTCTACCGACAAGAAGACCTCGCTCAACGATGCTCTGCGCGATTTCGGTGTAAGCGTCTAATCTGCCCAAAGTATGACCAAACCCAAACAAGGCATAAAGCCACCCCATCCCGCACAACGTCCGTGGCGCGTACTCGAAAGGCGCTATCTCGACCGCTCGCCGTGGCATACCGTACGCACTGATCGCGTGCAGTTGCCCACAGGTGTTGTCGTGCCCGATTGGTATGTATTCGAGTTTTTGGACTGGGTCGAGATTTTGGCCATAACCAAAGAGGGCAAATTTGTGATTATCAGCCAATATCGTCACGGTTTGGGCGAGACTCGCTATGAGCTTCCTGCCGGCAGTTGTGACGAAGGCGAGACCCCTCTCGAGAGCGCCAAGCGCGAGCTCTTCGAGGAGACGGGCTATGGCGGCGGTCGCTGGGAGCTCCTGATGACCAAGTCACCCAACCCCTCGAATCACAACAACCACGCACACGCATTTTTGGCTCTCGATGTCGAGCAGATAGATGTGCCCCACAACGAAGAGAGCGAGGATATTCGCATCCATCTCCTCTCTCGCGAGGAGGTGTTGGCGCTGCTGCTTGACGATGAGATTCAGCAGAGTATGCACGCTGCAGCACTCTGGAAATATATGTACCTGACCGAAGAGCGATGATCTACCGTTTTGATATTCTCGGCTCGACAAACGACGAGGCCCGCAACCCTCTATACAGAGAGGGCGATGTCATCATTGCCGAACGACAAACTGCCGGCCGCGGCCAACGTGGACACACCTGGGAGAGCGCCGAGGGTAAAAACCTCACCTTCTCGCTCATTCTCGAGCCGAAGTTTCTGCCCATAAATGAACAATTCCTGCTCTCGGAGGTGCTGGCCTTAGGATTGGTGGATACCTTTGCGGAGTACGGCATCGAGGCCAAAATCAAGTGGACAAATGATATCTATGTGGGCGAGAAGAAGATTGTCGGAATGCTTATCGAGAACTCGCTCGGAGGAGGTGCTCTTGCTCGCACCATTGCGGGTATTGGCCTGAATATCAACCAGACAGAGTTCGACCCTTCGCTACCAAACCCCACCTCGATGGCGCTCGTTGCCGGTTGTGAATTCGATCGTGAGGATGTGCTCTCTCGCCTACACGCAAACATACTCTCGCTCTACGAAGCTCTGCGTCGTGGCCAGAAGGAGATGTTGCAGAGCCGCTACCGCTCGACGATGTATCGTCTTGGCGAAAAGCACCCCTATGCCCTGCCTGACGGCTCGATTTTTGAGGGCATAATTCGCGGCGTTCGACCCTCTGGCGAGTTGCTGATTGAGCATACTGCCGACGGCTCACTGCAGGAGTATCTATTCAAGCAGGTGGAATTTATTATCAAAAAATAGCGCCAACGAGAATAATTTCGGAATAAATGGTTATATTTGCGTAGAAATCAACATTTAAAAAAAGATAAACTATGAACATTCCTTCGAATTTGAAATACTCCAACGACCACGAGTGGTGTCGTCTGGAGGGTGATGTAGCCTATGTAGGCATTACCGATTTTGCACAGAGCGAGCTGGGCGATATCGTCTTCGTTGACGTTCCGACCGTAGGCGAGACTCTCGAGGCCGGTGAGGTTTTCGGTGCAGTTGAGGCTGTAAAGACCGTAAGCGACCTCTTCTTGCCGATGGGTGGCGAGGTTTTGGAGGTAAACGAGGCTGTAGATGCAGACCCCGCTCTCGTAAACAAGGATCCCTATGGTGAGGGTTGGCTCGTTAAGGTGCAGATTTCAAACGCTGCAGACTACGATGCATTGCTCACTCCCGAGCAGTATGCAGAGTTGATCGGCTAAGCACTCTATAGGATTTATAAACCTCACAAGGCCTGCTTAACATTGCGTTAGGCAGGCTTTGTTGTCTATACTTAAGAGGGGCCGCCGGGGAAAGTCAAGTGAAGCTCACCATATCCGACAGTAAGACTCCTGACTAAAAAGTAACTCTGTCAGCACCTATTGCCCAAGAGATAAATAAAAAGATATATTTTTAGGCTTGCGAAGCCCGAAAAA
>JAGBVQ010000034.1 GCA_017630245.1 Alistipes sp.
GAGCGAGGTGTAGTGCCCCCGACAATCAATGTCGAGGAGTTGGATCCGGCTATTGATTCCAAACTTAACCTTACGCTCGGCAAAGCACAACAGCGTGAAGTGCGCACTGCCTTGAGCAACACATTCGGATTCGGTGGACATAACTCGACCGTCGTATTCCGTAAATTGTAACCAATAAAATACCCTAATATCATATGTTTGATTTTTTGATACGCCCATTTAGGCGCAATTTCGGCATTGATAAGGAGTACTATCGATTTGTCGATGATATGTTCGGATTCATTCCGCACAACATCGAACTCTACAAGCTTGCCTTGATCCACAAATCCGCCTCGCAGTCCATTGGCGGCCACCATATCAACAACGAACGCCTCGAGTTCCTCGGCGATGCCGTAATCGAGAGCGTCACCTCGGACTACCTCTACATCGAGTTCCCCGACCAGAATGAGGGCTTTATGACTCAGCTGCGTGCTAAGATCGTATCGCGCCAGTCGCTCAACGATATCGCTCGCAAGATTGGTCTCGACAAGTATGTGGTCTACAATTCAAGTGGCAACTTCACCCAGAAGCACATCCACGGAGATGCATTCGAGGCAATGATGGGTGCTATCTATCTCGACCAAGGCTATGAGTTTGTTAACAGACTGCTTATCAACAATATATTCTACAAGCATCTAAGCATTGAGGCCCTCACCGAGTCGGAGACCGACTTCAAGAGTCGCCTTATCGAGTGGTGTCAGAAGAATCGCCACACGGTGGTTTTCCGCACCCGTAGCGACGCTCACGCTCCGCACACAGCCCCCTCATTCTACTCTACCGTACTGATTGACGGAATCGAGGTTGGTCACGGTTCGGGCGATTCGAAGAAGGTTGCCGAGCAGAACGCCGCGAGCTCTCTCTCGCACGAGATTAGCGATGAAGAGTGCGCAGAGTTGCTCGACAAGTTGGATCGAATCTCACCTGCGCCCGTAGTTAAGCAGAGCGAGCCTACCACAGAGAAGGCCACGCCGACAAAGCCGAAACGCAATAACCGCCGCAAGAAGGCCACCACGGCCGAAAATGAGGAGCGGCCCGTTGCTGCAGCAGAGATTATATACGACTCTAACGATTCCGCCGAGTCAAGCGAGCAGCCCAAAAAGCCTCGCCGACCCCGCCGCACAAAGAGGGCTGACGCTTCGGAGAAGAGCTCTACCGAGGCTCCAAAGGAGGTTGCAGAGACAACTGAGAAGGTTGAGTCTGCTGATAAGAACACGTCGACTGAAAATGGCGAAAAGACGGAGAAGCCCAAGCGTCGTCGTCGCCCGGCCAAGCGCAAGAGTTCGACTGCCAGCGCAGAGCCTCAAGTAGATACGCCCGATAGTGGCACAATCTCGGCATAAAACATAACTCGCCGTATGGATGCCATTCGCAATAAACTCCTAACTCGTGGTGTCGGTTCGCTGACCGATGCGGAACTTCTGTCACTGATTGTTGACGACGGAGCTGCGCGTAGTGACGCTGCGGAGTTAGGCGAACATATCCTCTCGAAGTGCGGATCGATTGCCGATCTGAGCACGATGGATATCTCGCGATTGCGAATGGTCGAGGGGGTCGGACTCAAGCGAGCAAGTCGCATAGCTGCTGCTGCCGAATTGGGTCGTCGCACGGCCGCTCTACAAGTTGAGAATATCGCAACAATCACCTCGAGTAGCGATGCTGTAAACATCTTCCGCCCGCTCTTTGAGGGGCTGCAGCACGAAGAGTGCTGGGTGCTCTATCTCACCAACTCAAACCGCGTAATCGAGCGTCAGCGAGTGAGTCAAGGAGGAGTGCAGGGCACCGTTGTCGACCATCGACTCATAGCCAAGCGTGCTCTTGAACTCCTTGCAACACAGGTTATTATGGGACACAATCACCCCTCGGGCAGCGCCGAGGCGAGTAGTCAGGATATAGCCCTCACAAATCGCATATCCGAGGCGTTAGCGCTCTTCGATATTCGCCTGCTCGACCACCTGATAATCTCGCGCAGCGGAGAGTTCAGTTTCCGCAGCCAGGGATTGCTTAAATAATTAAGTTTTAGAGAATATGAGAGGGTGTCCACCGATGGATACCCTCTTCTTGTTTTATCATATTTCATTACATATCCTCTCGAAGTGCGGATCGATTGCCGATCTGAGCAC
>JAGBVQ010000002.1 GCA_017630245.1 Alistipes sp.
AACCCCTTAGGAGCCTGCCCCAAGTGCGAGGGATATGGCAAGGTTACGGGCATTGATGAGGATCTGGTCGTGCCCGACAAGAGTCGCAGTATCTACGACAACGCCATAGCCTGCTGGAGAGGCGACACGATGCGTTGGTGGCGAGATCAGCTGGTGGCAAGTGCCTACCTGTTCGACTTCCCGATCCACGCTCCATACCACACCTTAACCCCCGAGCAGAAGCACCTGCTATGGCTCGGAAACGAACATTTTCACGGACTTAACGAGTTTTTTGACTACATAGGCAAGGAGCGCCACAAGATCCAATTCCGCGTGATGAAGGCGCGATATACGGGCAAGACGACCTGTCCCGATTGTGGAGGAGATCGCCTGCGCAAGGAGGCTCTATATGTCAAAGTTGGTGGACGAACGATTGCCGAATTAGTAAAGATGTCGGCAGATTCGCTTATCAAATTCTTTGCGGATCTAGAGCTCGATGAGCACGACAGCACCACCGCCGAAAGAATACTCACAGAGATTCGCAACCGACTCCAATACTTGAGTGACGTAGGCTTGGGATATCTTACGCTCGACCGTCTCTCATCGACTCTGTCGGGAGGTGAGAGCCAGCGTATAAACCTTTCGACCTCGCTCGGTAGCAACCTTACCGGTTCGCTCTACATTCTCGATGAGCCGAGCATCGGTCTGCATCCGCGCGATACGGAGCGACTCATCAAAGTCCTCAAGCAGTTGCGCGATATGGGCAATACAATCATTGTCGTGGAGCACGAGGAGGAGATTATCCGTGCAGCCGACTACATCATCGACATTGGCCCGAGAGCGGGCGAGTGGGGCGGCGAGGTGGTCTTTGCCGGTACCCCTGACCTTCTGCGCAAGGCAAAGGAGAGCATCACTGCCGACTACCTCGAGGGCCGTCGCTGCATCGAGCAGCCCTCCTCCGTTCGTGGTTGGAGTAACTCGATAACCATCCGCGGAGCCCGCGAAAATAATCTCAAAAATATAGACGTTCGCATCCCGCTGGGTGTAATGACCTGCATCACGGGAGTGAGTGGTAGCGGTAAATCCTCGCTCGTCAAGGGAATCCTCTACCCGGCGCTGCACCGCCTGACGGCAGACGTGGGCGACAAGCCCGGTGACCACGACCGCATAGATGGCGATGTGGGAATGTTGCGCTCGGTGGAGATTATCGACCAGAATCCCATAGGCAAATCGACCCGCTCGAATCCGGTAACCTACCTGAAAGCGTATGACGAAATTAGAAAACTCTTCTCGGAGCAGCCCTACGCCGTGCATACGGGTATGAGCCCGATGCAGTTCTCGTTCAACGTAGCAGGAGGCCGATGCGAGGAGTGTCAGGGCGAGGGTGTAATCAAGGTCGGAATGCAGTTTATGGCCGATGTAGAGTTAGTCTGTGAGGCCTGCAAGGGTAAGCGCTTCAAGGACGAAACACTCGAAGTCAAGTACCGCGACCATAACATCTACGACATCCTCGAGATGAGCGTCGATACCGCTATGACCTTCTTCGGCGAGGATAAGAGCAACGCCACCTGCCGCCGCATTGTCGAGCGTCTGCGCCCGCTGCAGGATGTGGGTCTGGGTTATATCAAGCTCGGACAGTCATCTTCGACCCTCTCGGGCGGTGAGAGTCAGCGAGTGAAGCTGGCATCGTTCCTTGCGAAGGATAGCTCCTCAGGGCAGATAATCTTCATCTTCGACGAGCCGACCACAGGTCTTCACTTCCACGACATCAACAAGCTGCTTGCAGCCTTCAATGCTCTGGTCGAGAATGGCCACACAATCGTTATTGTCGAGCATAACGCCGAGGTAATCAAGTGTGCCGATTGGGTTATCGACCTTGGTGCCGAGGCGGGAGATCAGGGCGGAAATTTGGTCTTTGAGGGTACTCCCGCAGAGCTTGCAGCCTGCCCCGAGAGTTATACCGGCCGCTATCTCCAAACGAAAATAAAAGCTGAAAAATGATAGATTTCTATACCTATACACTACCCAACGGAATACGCGGAATACACCGACAGGTGCGTAGCAAGGTGGCTCACTGCGCCCTTGCGGTCAATGCCGGCAGCCGCGATGAACTCCGCACGGAGCACGGTCTGGCTCACTTTACCGAGCACGGATTCTTCAAGGGTACAACCCACCGCAAGGCCTTTCAGGTGAATTGTCGCCTCGAAAATCTCGGTGGTGAACTCAATGCCTACACCACTAAGGAGGATACCACAATCCACGCCACGACACTTCGCACAGACTTCTCGAAGGCGGTCGAGCTTATTGCTGATGTGGCCTTCAACTCTACCTTCCCCGACAAGGAGATAGCAAAGGAGCGTGAGGTTATCATCGACGAGATCAACACCTACAAAGATTCGCCCACGGAGCTTCTATTCGACACCTTCGAGGATATGATCTTCTCGGGCTCGGATCTGGGACATAACATTCTGGGTAGCAAGTCGTCGCTTGCGAAGCTCAACAGCGACTCTATTATGGCGTTCCGCCGACGCACCCACACCACCGACCAGATGGTTTTCTCCTCAACGGGAAACTTCTCGCCAGCTGTAGCCGAGCAGGTAGCTCGTCGCTATTTGGCTGATTATGAGGCCTCGGTGCGTGGATACGATAGGGTAGCACCCTCGGCCATCACCCCCTTCTTCAAGAGCGTTGCGAAGCACACACACCAGACCCACTGCATCGTCGGCAACCGCGCCTACGGAATCCTTAATCCGAAACGATTGGCGCTCTCGTTGCTGATAAACATACTCGGAGGGCCTTGTGCCAACTCGCTACTCAACGTACTCCTGCGTGAAAAGAGGGGTCTTTCGTACAACATCGGGGCTTACTACACACCCTACTGCGATAGCGGTGTTGTCTTTATCTACTTCAGCTGCGACACCGACAAGACAGATCTTTGCCTGGAGCTTATCGATAACGAACTTCGCAAATTACAGACCACACCCCTCACGGCTCGCCGTCTGGCAATGGCCAAGAAGCAGTATATCGCCCAGCTCGCAATCACGATGAACGCTAACGAGAGTTGTATGCTCGGACTCGGCAAGAGTCTGCTGGTAAGGGACACTCTCGACACCTTCGAGGAGAGTTGTCGTAAAATCCGCGCAATCACTGCAGAGGAGCTTATGGAGGTTGCCTGCGAGGTCTTCTCGAATAATTCGACACTTATATACAAATAGAGCTAACGCTATGGACTTACTCGAAAAATATATCCACGACCACACCTCCGCCGAAGATGATCTTCTGCGTGAACTCGACCGCGAGACCAACTTGCGTGTAATCCAGCCCCGTATGATTTCAGGACACGTTCAGGGCAAACTGCTCGAGATGTTGGTGCGTATGCACCGCCCCCGCAGAATCCTTGAAATAGGCACCTTTACGGGCTATTCGGCGCTATGTATGGCTGCCGGATTGGAGGAGGATTGCGAGTTGCACACCTGCGAGGTAGAGGACGAGCTGGAGCCCCTTTCGCAGTCATTTTTTGACCGCTCGCCCCACGGCCACAAAATCCATCTCCACATCGGCTCGGCACTCGATATCGCCCCAACACTCGGTTGTGAGTTTGATATGGTATTTATCGACGGCGACAAGCGCGAATATCCCGAATACTACCGTATGTTGATGGGTGATGGCGGAGGTAGACCTTTGGTGCATAGTGGCTCGGTGATGATTGCCGACAATATTCTGTGGTATGGCAAGGTAGTTCAACCCGTAGCCCACAACGACCGCCACACGCAGGCTCTAATCGAGTTCAACCGTATGGTGCGCGAAGATGAGAGGGTAGAGAGCGTCATCGTTCCCATCCGCGACGGATTGAATCTGATCTATGTGAAGTAAAGAGAGGAAAAGCGCTGTTTTTCAATAATAAAGACCCCTCCGGTCTACGACCACCTCCCATTTCGCATCAGAGAAAACTCAAAATCCGAGATTTTGTGATGCGAAATCTATATTGACAATCCCCCAACCCCTTTGAAAAGGGGCGACAGAGGAGGAGTTTTTTTTGATTAGTCTAATGACAGAAAATAACATTAATCAAAAATAAATTATTATATTAGCTGTATAAAATACAGATAAGCTACTAACCTATATAGACTAACGATTATGAAAAAATCATTGGCCGTATTTCTGCCGGTTATGCTCTGCTTTTTCACTATGGGTTTCGTTGACCTCGTCGGAATTGCATCAAACTATGTCCAGAAAGATCTTGGTCTTACTGACGCCAAGGCTAACATTATGCCTTCATTGGTATTCTTCTGGTTCCTCATCTTCTCTGTGCCTACAGGAATGTTGATGAATAGAATAGGCAGAAAGAAAACAGTGCTTTTGAGTATTGTTGTGACTGCAGTTTCTTTGCTTATGCCGATTTTCGGAAACAGTTACCTTCTTATGCTCGCGTCTTTCACTCTTCTTGGTATTGGAAATGCGCTTATGCAGACTTCTTTGAATCCGTTGATTAGTAATATCGTAAACCCCGATAAGCTCGCATCTACGCTTACTTTAGGTCAGTTCGTCAAGGCTATTGCATCGTTCCTTGCGCCATATATTGCTATGTGGGGTGCAGTACAGACCATTCCCTCTTTCGGACTCGGTTGGCGCGTGCTTTTCCCAATCTATATGGTGATTGCATTTGCTGCTGTGTTCGCACTTTCGGCAACAAAGATTGAGGAGGAGAAGGCAGACAAGGCTTCAAGTTTCAAGGAGTGCTTCAGTCTTCTCGGACATCCTTTCATCCTTCTTTGCTTCCTTGGCATTATGTGCCACGTGGGTATTGATGTGGGAACAAACACAACTGCACCAAAACTATTGATGGAGAGACTCGGCTATGGTCTTGATG
>JAGBVQ010000035.1 GCA_017630245.1 Alistipes sp.
ACTCACCTCATAAGTTTGTCGATAAGTGGGATACTCCGATTATGATTATCACAGGTGAGTACGACTTCCGCATCCCCTATACACAGTCGTTGCAGGCCTTCACTGCAGCACGAGCTATGGGTCTGGATGCACGCTTGGTGTCGTTCGAGAACGAGGCACATCAGGTCTTCAAACCTCAGAACTCACTGGTTTGGAACCGTGAATTCTTCGGTTGGCTCGATAAGTATCTTAAGTAGCGGAAGCTGTTGTAGCTCTTTTGGATAGATATTTGCAGATGTTAGAGCGGTGTATCTTATGATTTTAATAGCTTGACGACCCGGAAAAGTGCTTTTTTTGAAAAAAGATTGAAAAAAAAGTGTTTGTTGTTGGCTGATAATAAAATAAACCGTATATTTGCAGACCTTTTGCGCGATTTGAAGCGAAAGGTTAGGAAAAGAAGTAGTTACAAACTTTATAAATTTACACCAAGTTATGACAAAAGCAGATATCGTTAGCGAAATCGCTAAGCAGACCGGTGCCGAGAAGGTTCAGGTACAGACAATCGTAGAGGCATTTATGGAGAGCATTAAGGGTTCTTTGGCTGAGAACGAGAACGTATACCTCCGTGGCTTCGGTAGCTTCATCATCAAGAAGCGCGCGCAGAAGGTGGCTCGTAATATCTCGAAGAATACGACTCTCACCATTCCTGCACACAATATTCCCGCATTCAAGCCCGCTAAGAGCTTCACTGCAAAGATTAAGTAATTTCTAACTCAAAAACTTTTAAATTATGCCTAACGGAAAGAAGCACAAGCGCCATAAGATGGCGACTCACAAGCGCAAGAAGCGTCTCCGTAAGAATCGTCACAAGAAGAAGTAGTAGACCTCTTCACAACGATTATAGGTAAATTAAAGGTAAAGGGGTTTGCTCCTTTACCTTTACCTATTTAATGTTTAATAGTTATTCGACTATGAATCGAGAACTAATTATCAGTGTAACCCCGACCGAAATGACCATCGCACTTTGTGAAGACAAGGTGCTTGTGGAACTCAATAAGGAGCAGACGCAAAACGGTTTTGCGGTGGGCGATATCTATCTGGGCAAGGTGCGAAAGATTATGCCCGGACTGAACGCCGCATTCGTAAATATCGGCCACGAGCGTGATGCCTTTATCCACTGCCTCGATATGGGAGGCCATTTCCCGTCGCTAAAGAAACTCGTGTCGAGCTATCAGCCCGGAAAGAGAGGCTTGAAGCTCGAGGCTATGAAACTCGATGAGGCTCTCAATGTAAAGAACGAGAAGATAACCAGCCACCTGGAGGTGGGTCAGACCATTATGGTTCAGATTACCAAGCAGGCGATCTCGACCAAGGGTCCACGCCTCACATCGGACATCTCGCTTGCAGGTCGCAATGTGGTGCTGGTGCCGTTTACATCGAAGATATTCCTCTCGCAGAAGATTCGTTCAAACGAAGAGAAAAAGCGTCTTAAGAGAGTTGCAGCGGCAGTTCTGCCGAAGAATTTCGGAGTTATCATCCGTACCGCAGCCGTTAATGCAACCGACCTGGATGTTGAGCAAGATATCCTTGCGTTGGTCGAGAAGTGGAATAAGACGCTCCAACAAATCCGCAAAAGTCCGGCTCCGGCTCTGTTGATGAGTGAGATGAGTCGCGCAAATACCATCATCCGTGATTCGCTCGACGGCTCGTTCTCGCAGATTATCGTCGACGATGAGGCGATGTTTAACAATATACGCAGCTATATCCGTGTGGTAGACCCCGAGCGCGAAAAGATCGTGAAGCTCTACCGCGGCACGCTGCCGATTTTTGATAATTTCGACGTATCACGTCAGATCAAGTCGCTCTTTGCTCGATATGTTTCGCTCAAGCGAGGTGCATACCTCATCATCGAGCACACCGAGGCGATGAATGTCATCGACGTAAACTCGGGTAACCGCACCAAGGCAGAGGACAATCAGGAGCAGACCGCAATGGATGTGAACCTTGCAGCTGCGGCTGAGGTTGCTCGTCAGTTGCGCTTGCGCGACCTTGGAGGTATTGTGATTGTCGACTTTATCGATATGCACAAGGCGCAGAATCGTCAGACTCTCTACGAGGAGATGAAGCGATTGATGGCAACCGACAAGGCGAAGCATACCGTCTTGCCGCTTACGAAGTTTGGATTGATGCAGATCACTCGCCAGAGAATCCGCCCCGTAGCGGTGCAGGATATCCGAGATATCTGCCCGACTTGTAACGGAACGGGTAAGATTGAGCCGACAATTCTGCTTGATCGCAAGATCGAGAACCAGATCTCGTTCCTTGTGCAGGATCGCAAAAAGAGTTATGTGCGATTGGAGGTAAGCCCCTATGTGGCAGCATATCTGCGTAAGGGTTTGTTCTCACTTCGAATGAAGTGGATGTGGCGTTACGGAGTATGGATTGACATCCGAGCAAATCAGAGCCTCGGTATGGTCGACGTACGCTACCAGGACCGTAAGGGCAAGAGCCTGTTTGACTAGAGCGTTTGTAAAAGACGTTTGATATGAACGAAGCTTTACGGCTTTTCGAGGGCGCAAAGTCGCTCGGAAAGCTATGCCGTGAATTGAAAAGAGAGAGTGCCACCATCCGACTCGAAGAGTTGGTTGGCGGTGCTCTTTCGTCTTATTCGGCGGCTGCGATTGCTCGTCAGGACGGAGTCCATATCTTCGTTTCGGAGGATAGGGATGCCGCTGCATATCTGCTAAACGACTTCTATACGCTGCTTGACGAGGAGAGGGTCTACTTCTTCCCGTCGTCATATAAACGTTCGATTGCTTACCGCTCGGAAGATGCGCAGGGTGTGGTGCAACGCACAAATGCAATAAACGCCCTCAGAGGTGCTACGGGTAAGGGGTATATGGTTGTGTGTACCTATCCCGAAGCTTTGGCCGAATCGGTAGTTGAGCCCGAGGAGATGTCGGGTGGAATGCTGACAATCTCGGTGGGCGACAAGATTCGGATTTCGGAACTGGAGGATATGCTCGAAGGCTTGGGATTCACGAGGGTCGATTTCGTCTACGAGCCGGGGCAATACTCTATGCGAGGAGGTATTGTCGATATCTTCTCCTATGCCGAGAGCCGCCCATTCCGATTTGACTTCTTTGGTGATGAGATCGATTCGATTCGCCGTTTCGAGATCTCGAGCCAGCTTTCGGCTGAGCGTATCGAGAGAGCCGATATCATCCCTAATATAAATTCGCGAAGTGAGCGCAAGGTGTCGTTGGCGCGATTCGTCGGCTCGGATGTGACGTGGTGGTTCTCGGATGCGGACTATGCGCTACGCAAGGTTGATGATCTGCGCCGCAAGATGCTCGCAGAGATGGAAGAACCCTCCGAAATAGATAATCTGCTGACAAGTCGCAAGGCGCTGCTGGAGGATATGGAGCAGAGTCGGGTGGTGACCCTGCGCGATACTCTGCGTGAGCGCAGAGCAGATGCCGTTATAGAG
>JAGBVQ010000036.1 GCA_017630245.1 Alistipes sp.
TGATGTAAAGGTTATTGATGTCTATCGCCGTGATTGGTACCACACGGCAGAGGATGGTTTACGCTATCCGCTCGATAAGAACGACTTTTCGCTGACGATCAACGGTGTGCGTCACGAGTTTGACTATGCGCTTATCATTATCCACGGCACTCCGGGCGAGGATGGTAAACTGCAGGGTTATCTCGATATTATGGAGATTCCCTACTCGTCGTGCTCGATGGTTTCATCGGCTATCACTTTCGATAAGGAGAGTACCAAGTTGGCCGTTGCAGCTCGAGGCATCCGTGTGGCAAAGGAGGTATTTCTGCATCGAGGTGATAAGGTGGACGAGGATGCAATTGTTGAGCAGCTTGGTCTACCTCTGTTCGTTAAGCCTAATGCCAGCGGTAGCAGCTTCGGCGTTACCCGAGTAACTGAGAAGGCGCAGATTGCCTCGGCGGTGGAGGAGGCATTTCGTGAGAGTGATGATATTCTGATTGAGGAGTTTATTGCGGGCCGCGAGATGGGTTGTGGTGTGTTGATTACTCGCGATAAGGAGTATCTCTTCCCGATTACCGAGATTGTTTCGAAGAAGGCATTTTTCGACTACGAGGCTAAGTATACCGAGGGTATGTCTGACGAGATCACCCCTGCGGATATTACCCCCGAAATTAAGGAAAAACTCAATCGAATGACCCGCGAGGCATATAAGGCGTGTCGTTGTCGTGGTGTGGTGCGTATCGATTTTATCGTAATGCCTGATGGAGAGCCTTGTCTGATTGAGGTAAATTCAATCCCGGGTATGAGCGGAGGTAGCATTGTTCCCAAGCAGGCGAAGGCTATGGGTATTTCGCTGGGAGAACTCTTTGATTTGGTAATTGCAGATACAAGCGTATGCGAGTAAATATGATAGAGATTGAGGGCAAGATCGTTAGCACCGACCTGCTGACCGAGTGCTTCTGTTGCGATATCGCACAGTGTAAGGGTGCTTGCTGCATCGAGGGCGATGCGGGTGCTCCTCTCGATATTGACGAGGTTGATATCCTGGAGGAGGAGTACGAGAACTACAAGCCCTATATGACCCCCGAGGGTATCCGTGCAGTCGAAGAGCAGGGTTTTATGGTTGTCGATGTAGATGGCGACTATACTACGCCCCTGATTGATGGTGGCGAGTGCGCTTTTACTTGCTACGATGAGAATGGAGTGGCACTCTGCGCTATAGATAAGGCTTTTCGTGAGGGTAAGTGTTCGTTTCAGAAGCCTATATCCTGCCACCTCTATCCGATTCGCGTTATAGAGTTCAAAAGTGGCGGCGAGGGGCTGAACTACCACCGTTGGCATATCTGTAAGTCGGCTTGCGAGAATGGTAAAAAGTGCGGTATTCCTGTCTATAAATCGCTGCGTGAGCCTATTATTCGCCGTTGGGGAGAGGAGTTCTACAAGGCAATGGAGGCTGCAGAACAACTGATTAAAACCGAACAAGATCAAGAATAAGCAATAGAGATGAGTAATTTTAAGAAAATAGTGGCCGCGGGAGTGGCGATGCTGTTTGTCGGTGTGGTATATGCTCAAAGCCCCGCAGAGGTTACGATGGGTGGTGCCGATAATAAACCCACAACTGTGGCGGAAAGTGGTGCGACTGCGGTTGCTGCGACAACCACAACCACAACAACTGCGACTGCTACAAACGAAGTAAATGTTCCGACCGCGAAGCCTATGCAGGTGGCTCCGGTGCGCAAGATTGAGGAGATGGTGATTGATACGCTACCGACAATCAATGATGCGATAAAGATTGTCCTCTTTAACGATAATACTTGGCGTTATGTGCGTGATCGCGAGGCTAAGCAGGATAGTACCGTCTTTGAGAAGTATTGGAGTACGATTGAGATCTCGCCCTACCGCACGGTAGAACTCTCAACGTTGCCCACATCGGTAGCTATTGCGCTGGTTGATTCACTCAAGAGCTACCACTATCCCTACAAGGGTCGTATAATTTCGCGCTATGGACCGCGCCGCAACCGTAATCATAACGGCGTTGATATCCCGCTCAAGGAGGGAGAGCCGATCTATGCAACCTTCGATGGTCGTGTGCGTTACTCGAAGGATTCGAAAACGGGATATGGTCAGTTGGTGATTATCCGCCACGATAATGGTCTGGAGACCTATATGGGGCACCTCTCAAAGCGCCTTGTCAAGGAGGGTGATTGGGTGACTGCAGGTCAGGTTATCGGCGAGGGTGGCTCGACAGGTCGTAGTACAGGTCCGCACCTCCATTTTGAGACTCGATACTATGGACAGTCATTTGATCCTGAACGTCTTATTGACTTCTCGACAGGTATGCTGCGCCGCGAAACATTCTTGTTAAAACGCTCCTATTTCAGTATCTATTCGAAGTATGATCAGAACTTCGACGATGAGATCGCTAATATCGAGGATGATAAGCGTGAGGCTGCCGAGCTGGCTGCACGCAAGTACTATAAGGTGCGCCCGGGCGATACGTTGAGTGGTATTGCCGTGAAGTACGGAACGACCGTTACGCGCATCTGTCAGCTCAATGGTATTAATCGAAATGCGATACTTAAAGTCGGCAAGACTTTGCGAGTAAAATAAGAATTGTACGGTGATGTTAAAAGCAGTAGAGCATTCGATTCGAATGCTCTACTCTTTTTGTGTATAGTTACGATTGCCGAAAATTTTGGAGCCGACTCTCACCATTGTCGAGCCACATTCAACGGCCAGAGGGTAGTCGTCAGACATTCCCATTGAGATAATATCAAATTGCGAACCCAGCATCGGAGCAAGCTCTGCGTGATATGCGGCAAGACGCTCGAAATCAGCACGGATAATAGCTTCATCTTCAGTGTTGGTTGCGATGCACATCACGCCTCTTATGCGGATGTTTTTCAGCTCCGACAGGGCGCCACTGCGTACATAATCAAGCAACTCCTGATAATCCCATCCCGATTTGCTATCCTCGGCTGCAACGTGAATCTCTAATAAAGCATCGATTACGCGACCGCACTTGCCGGCCTCTTTGTTGATGGCCTCAGCAAGACGAGAGCTATCGACCGAGTGGATAAGGGCAACGAAGGGGGCGATATATTTAACTTTGTTTGTCTGCAAGTGGCCAATCATATGCCACTCGATATCGTGCGGCAGAGCCTCATATTTTGCTCTCAACTCTTGAGGTCGGCTCTCGCCAAAGATTCGCTGCCCCGCATCGTATGCCTCACGAATAGCCTCTGTGGGGTGGGTCTTCGATACGGCAACGAGCGTCACCTCCTCGGGGAGTGAGTTGCGGATATCTTGGATTCTCTCTGCGATAATCATAATCTTGCTATTTTGCTAACGCAAAAATAGACAAAGAAAATGATTTTTCGAAAAGTTTTCTTATATTTGCTCATATTATGGACTAATGTAAACAATATAAAAATATGAAAAAACTGATTTTTACACTTCTTTTTGGTGTGGCGGCTTGGACTGCTGATGCCTGCACCAACTTTATCGTAACCAAGGGCGCATCGGCTGACGGCTCGGTAATGGTCAGCTATGCAGCCGACTCACATCAACTTTATGGCGCGTTGTACTTTGTGCCTGGCGGTAAATTTAAGGCTGGTGATATGCTTCGCGTAGAGGAGTGGGATACGGGTAAGTATCTGGGAGATATCCCGCAGGTGGCCTCTACCTACACAACTATCGGTAATATGAACTCTCACTCGCTTATCATTGCCGAAACTACTTATGGCGGTCGTGCTGAGCTGGAGGATCCGAATGGTACGATGGACTACGGTTCGCTGATTTATATCGCTCTGCAGCGTGCCAAGACCGCGCGTGAGGCTATTGCGGTTATTGCCGACCTGGCGGCTACTCACGGCTACGCATCGAGTGGCGAGTCGTTCTCGATTGCCGATAAGGATGAGGCTTGGATTATGGAGCTTATCAGCAAGGGTAAATTCGGCAAGGGTATCGTCTGGGTGGCTCGCCGTATTCCTGACGGATATGTTTCGGCACACGCAAATCAGGCACGAATTACTACCTTCCCGTTGAACGATAAGGAGAATTGCCTCTACTCGGAGGACGTGATTTCGTTTGCTCGCGAGAGAGGATATTTCAATGGCAAGGATGAGGAGTTTTCGTTCTGCGATGCATACGCCCCGCTCGATTTTGGAGCAATGCGTGGTTGTGAGGCGAGAGTGTGGTCGTTCTTCCGCACCGTGGCTGACGATATGGATAAGTATGTGGACTACGCTATGGGCCATAACCCCTCGAATCGTATGCCGTTGTGGGTGAAGCCTCGCACGAAGGTTGCTCCGAAGGTAGTCTTCGATGCTATGCGCGACCACTATGAGGGTACTCCGATGGATATGACCACCGATATCGGTGCGGGTGGCAGCCACTGCCCTTACCGTTGGCGTCCGATGTACTTCGAGGTTGATGATGTGGAGTATTGCAACGAGCGAGCAACAGCTACGCAGCAGACAGGTTTCTGGTTTGTGGCTCAGGCTCGTGAGAAGAAGGAGGGTATCCTTTGGTTTGGTACAGACGATGCTGCGACTTCACCCCTTACCCCTATCTACGCTAACTCGACCGAGATCCCCTGGTGCTTCTCAGAGCAGAATGGCTCGATGCTCAAATATTCGGATGAGTCGATGTTCTGGATTACCAATCGCATTGCTCAGTTCGCATACCTTCGCTATGATGTTATCGGCAAGCACGTTCGCTCGGAGATTGACAAGTGGGAGAATGCTATGTTGGAGCAGGTTAAGACGATTGATATCGGTATTGCAAACGTAGGCTACAACCCCAAGAAGGCGGCAAAGATTGCTACCAAGTTCTCGGTGAGTGCGGCAGATCTTCTCTTTAACCATTGGAAGAAGTTGGATGACTATCTGATGGTTAAGTATATTGACGGTAATGTCAAGAGCGAGGACGAGAATGGCTTTATCGAGAATGGTAACGGCAAGGATATCCCCGACCAAATCAAGCAGCCCGGCTACTCGGAGAAGTGGAAGAGAGCCGTTGCTGCCGATAATGGCACGGTTTTGAAGGTCGTGAAGTAAACCATATCAAATAAGAGATCGCGATGAAATACGATTTGATTGTTATCGGTAGCGGCCCTGGCGGTTATGTCGCTGCAGTGCGAGCTGCCGAACTCGGCAAGAGAGTTGCTGTTGTTGAGCGTGCTGAGGCTGGAGGTGTCTGTCTGAATTGGGGTTGTATTCCCACAAAGGCACTCATCAAGAGCGCACAAGTCTATCACTATTGCCAGTCGGCGGCTGTCTATGGCGTCGATTTTGAGGGTGAGGTAAAGCCCAATATTGCCAAGATTGTAGCACGTTCGCGTGGTGTAAGTGATTTGATGCAGAAGGGAGTATTGTTCCTACTCAAAAAACACAATATCGACCTCGTGCAGGGCTTCGGAAAGTTGAAGGGCACAGGTAGGGTAGATGTTGATGGTGTGGAGTATGAGGCAGACCATATTATACTCGCAGCGGGCGCGCGCCCGCGTGAGATGGCGTTTATGCCTATCGACGGCAAGCACGTCATCTCTTCGCGTGAGGCCCTGACGCTCGACCACCTGCCCGAAGATATGATTATCGTTGGCTCGGGAGCTATTGGTAGCGAGTTTGCTTGGCTCTATTCGACTCTTGGAGTAAAGGTGACGGTTGTGGAGTATATGCCTCAACTTATGCCCCTCGAGGATGAGGAGGTGGCTCGTGCTATGGAACGAGCATTCCGCAAGCAGCGTATCGGAGTGATGACCTCGACAACGGTGAAGCAGGTGACGGTCGAAGATGGCCGCTGTAAGGTGGATATCGAGGGTAAGAAGGGGGCTGAGACCCTCACGGCAGAGATAGTCCTCTCGGCTGTGGGCGTTAAGTCTAATATCGAAAATATAGGTTTGGAGGAGCTCGGTATTGAGGTTGAGCGCGATAAGATTAAGGTAGATAGCCACTTCCGTACATCAGTCGAGGGCGTCTATGCCATTGGCGATATTATTGCTACGCCTGCATTGGCTCACGTTGCATCGGCTGAGGCTGTTTGCTGTGTGGAGTCTATCTTCGGACTCAATCCCGAGCCTATTGACTACTCGACAATCCCTTCGTGCGTCTATACCGTGCCGGAGGTTGCGTCGGTGGGCTTGACCGAGAAGCAGGCTGCCGAGCAGATCGAGGGTTATAAGGTCGGCAAGTATCAATTTACCGTTTCGGGTAAGGCTGCTGCAGCTGGCGATAGAGAGGGTTTTGTTAAGTTGATTTTCGATGCTGAAGAGCGTCTTATCGGTGCGCATCTTGTTGGTGCTAATGTTACCGAGATGTTGGGCGAGCCTTCGTTGGCAAAGAGGCTCGGTGCTACAGCAAAGCAGATTGCACGCACTATCCACTCTCACCCTACGCTCCACGAGGGTATAATGGAGGCTGCCGAGGAGGTGTGCCGAGTTAAGCAATAAATTTTGTTCGTAATAACCCAACGAGAAAGATGAAGAGATTTTTGTTCGCCCTTTTGGCGGTTATAATGATTCTGCCGGCTATGGCCGAGGGACCGAAGCGACTGATAAATATCGACCCTGCGAGCTTTCAGCCCGTGCAGAAGGGTGCGCTCTCGGGCGTGAATATCGACCCGATTGCCAAGGATCGCTCGCAGCGAGCGTGTGCCCGTATCAAGCTGCATATCAACCGAATGACGCGCGAGGATATCGACCAGATTGTTGTCTATCCCATCGGTGGAAATATCGAACTGACCAAGAAGGTGACCTCCTACGAGGGCAATGGTCTGATCCTCGAGATGACTGCCAAACCGCAGACCCGATTCTATATCCACCACGACAAGTATGGCGACTCGAACGAGGTTATGCTCAACTTGGAGGGTAATAAGGAGTACTACCTGGAGGGGCACCTTGATCTGCTACTGCCCGTTACGGTGGCGACAAACGTCGTTGGTGCAGAGGTCTTTATCGATAGGGAGTTTGCGGGTGTGACCGATGAGAATGGTTTGCGTACTATCGCCGAGGTTGCACCAGGCAAACATTCGCTACTCGTTGTCTATGAGAACTTTGCATCCCGTCAGGATGTCGAGGTTGATAGTAACAAAATCTCGTTCCGCCTGACAATCAATAATACCCCGACCGTTGCGGCTAATACTTCCGCTACGACCCTTTCGCCCCAACTTATTGCCCCCGAAGTTAAGACCTATAAGGTTGGCGACTATTACAATGACGGCAAAAAAGAGGGTGTGGTTTTCTGGGTTACCGATGGTGGTAAGCACGGTAAGATTTTAAGCCTAACGGAGTTGTGGTGTCAGTGGACATCGGATGATTATGAGCAAAAGCGTCTTATTGGCGCAGATGATAAGTATAATGGCGCCAATAATATGGCAAAGGTTAAGCAGGTGTTGGGCTGGGAGTCGAAATATCCCGCCTTTAAGTGGTGTGCTGATATGGGAGAAGGTTGGTATCTCCCTGCCATTGAGGAGCTGAAAATGTTTACTCTTAATGAACACGTTAATAATGCTGTAAATCGTACTTTAGCGCAACATTCGGGTACTGAGGTAAAAGAACACTATTGGTCATCGTCGGAGGGTGGGTATTGGAGAAAGTGGGGAAGTGCGTGGTTTGTCAATATGTACAATGGCGGCACCTACAACCTCAGTAAGGACTACAGCTTCTATGCGCGTGCCGTGTCCGCTTTTTAGAATTTAGGCTTTTAATTTTATGATTTAGCGCAGATTTCGGTCTGCGCTTTTTTTGTGCCTTAGCCTTGATTTTGGGCTGAAAAAAGGCGCGAAATTCAGGCTTTTTTCTCGGTAATATACTAAATGCTTAATAGCCGGCCATTTGGCTGAATGGGGGGGTATTTTGCCCCAAAAGAAAAATTTAGCTCGAAATAGATCGAAAAAAATGCAAAATTTTAGTGCGTTTTTGTGTTCTATTTGTCAAAAAGTCCTTACCTTTGTAAGGGTTTTTGAGAATTTGCCATTGTTTGATCGGCAATGGGAAGGTCTTATCAACCTGATTGCACGGATAATGAGATATTGTATAACACTTGTACTGACGCTGTTAGGTGTCGGTATGGCCTTTTCGCAGAATAGTCGCACGGAGATCGACTCGAATCTTCGTGTGGCTAACTCTATATCTATTGAGACCGATGCACAAAAAAGTCGTTTGCGCATAAGTAAAAATTGCACGAACATTGAGGTTCACTTCAAACTTGACGATTATAATCTTGAACTTGACTATATGGGCAACGAGGCTTCGTTGCAGGATTTTGCCCACAAAGTAGATTCTATCGGAATCGGAAAGATTGACTCGGTTGTCATAGTTTCCCAATCATCTCCCGAGGGTGCCTACAAGCACAACCTCTTCCTTTCGGAAAATCGTGCGAATACTATTCGTAGATATATCCTCGACAAGCACCCTGATTTGAAGGAACATTTGAGGGTATATCCCGATGGCGAGTCGTGGGATCGTCTGAGAGATTATGTCGAAAGGGATACTTTAATGACTGAGAGCGTTGCGAAGAGGGTAATCTCCATTATCGATTCGGATGTCAATGTGGCTACAAAGAAGTGGAGAATGGCGCAACTATCGATCTATCGCTACCTGCTTAATACCTATTATCCGCGTATCAGAAATTCGTCATTCTGCATATTATACTATAGCGACGATGCGATTATCGAAGCCGAGACGCTTCTCAAATTTGCAGAGAACAGGCCCGATCCGACGGAGTTTGTTGTGCCTATGGCTCCCGAGGAGAAGGATGAGTGGAATCGCAAGTTGGACCTTAAGACCAATCTCGTTGGTTGGGGATTTGGCGTTGTCAATGCTGCAGTAGATATCGACTTGGCAAAGCACTTGTCCTTCACTCTTCCAATATACTATTCTGCTTGGGACTACTTTAAGACAACTATCAAGTTTAGAACATTGGCCATTCAGCCCGAGTTGCGTTTTTGGCCCTCGAGGGAGAATAAGGGTTTCTTTGTGGGTGCACACTTTGGAATGGCATACTACAATCTGGCTCTGGATGGCGATTACCGCTATCAAGATCATAACCGCGAGACCCCTTCGCTCGGCGGTGGTGTGGGTATTGGCTATCGTCTGCCTATCAGCAAGAGTGGCCATTGGAGAATGGAGTTTTCGCTCGGTGCGGGCGTCTACTCTCGCTATTACGATATATTCCACAATACGCCCGTTACAAAGGATGGTGCAATGACCGAGAGTGTCAAGAAGACCTACTGGGGAGTCGATCAGGCAGCGATATCGTTCTCGTATGCGTTTGATTTGAAGAAGAGAGGAGGCAAGCGATGAGAAAGATCCTATATATTATTATATGTATGCCGCTGTTGCTACTCTTGGCTTGTGATGTTCACGAGTGGCCTGAGCTGCCAAAGCCCGTGAAGCTGAATCTTACTCTTCGATATGAAACGGAGATGGTCAAATGGGAGCACCTATACGACGGAGAGTCTGTAGTTGAGCAGGGTTTGGGTGGTAGATACGACAATCATCAGGCTTTAGGCCAAATACGCTATATTATCCGCACCTATCCCGTGACCGAGAGACTGCGTACGGCGCAGGAGTATACTCAAGAGTTTATCTTCACAAAGGATATTTCGGAAGGTTATGATCACGAAGTGGAGGTTGAGATCCTACCTGGAGATTACACTATTATGGTGTGGTCGGACTTGGTGGAGTCGAGTGAGGATGTTCATTTCTATGGCGCCGAGAACTTTGCAAGTATAATGTTGCAAGGCGCTCATCAGGGTAATAGTAACTACCGCGACGCTTTCTGCGGTAAAGCCTCTGTGTCGATACCGACTAAGGATGACAATCAGGCCGATAGGGCGATGAGTATTGAGATGAAACGTCCTTTGGCAAAGTTCGAGATTGTGGCCAGTGACTTATTGGAATTTGTTAAGGTAAAAGGCAGCAATCTGGAGTTGTATAAGGCCAAGATCCAATATGTGGGTTTTATGCCTAATGCCTATAGCCTATTTGCTGATAGACCTATCGCCTCCACTACGGGAGAGATGTTTGAGTCTTCGTTTGCCGAGTTAAACGATTCACAAGATCCTAAGGCTACGATGGTCTCGATGGGCTTTGATTATGTGTTTGTGGGAGAGAATGGAA
>JAGBVQ010000037.1 GCA_017630245.1 Alistipes sp.
AGGCTCGCGTGGCTCAGATTCGTGCCTCGATCGAGACCTCGAAGTCGGACTACGACCGTGAAAAGTTGCAGGAGCGCCTGGCTAAGTTGGCAGGTGGTGTAGCAGTGCTCTACGTTGGTGCTGCAACCGAGGTTGAGATGAAGGAGAAGAAGGATCGAGTGGATGACGCTCTGGCAGCTACTCGTGCAGCTGTTGAGGAGGGTATCGTTCCTGGTGGTGGCGTGGCTTATATCCGCGCTGTGGCGTCGCTCGAGAATCTCAAGGGCGATAACGAGGATCAGACTACCGGTATCCAGATCGTAAAGCGTGCTATCGAGGAGCCGCTGCGCCAGATTGTTGCTAATGCAGGTGGAGAAGGCTCGGTAGTTGTAAATAAGGTTAAGGAGGGCGAGGGTAACTTCGGTTACAATGCTCGTGATGACCGCTACGAGGATATGTTCGAGGCGGGTATCATCGACCCGACCAAGGTGTCGCGCGTGGCTTTGGAGAATGCTGCTTCGATCGCTTCGATGTTCCTCACAACTGAGTGCGTCTTGGCTGAGAAGAAGAGCGAGCAGTCCGTAATGCCGGCAATGCCTGCAGGTGGTATGGGTATGATGTAGAGCTCGATTTGAATAGTTCTAAATTAAAGGGTTTGCCTAACGAAGCTAACGGTTGGGCCGACCCTTTTTTATTTACCCCATTTTTTTGTATCTTTGCTATCGAATAAGTCGGAGGGGAGCGGACTCCCCGCACACTAAAGTTTAAGATCTATGAAACAGAATTGGAGACCCGGAACAATGATATATCCGCTACCGGCGGTATTGGTTAGCTGTGGCGAGCAGCCCGAAGAGTATAATATGCTGACCGTGGCTTGGACGGGAACGATCTGCTCCGACCCGGCGATGTGCTATATCTCGGTGCGCCCCGAGCGTCACTCTTACCAGATTATCAAGCGCACGGGTGAATTTGTTATCAATCTTACGACCGAGGCTCTGGCTCGCGCAACGGATTGGTGTGGCGTGAGATCGGGCAAGGATTACAATAAGTGGCAGGAGATGGGCCTCACCCCCTCGCCGGCAACAATCGTGAAGGCTCCCCTGATCGAGGAGTCGCCCGTGAGCATTGAGTGCCGCGTGAAGCAGATTATCCCACTCGGCACGCACGATATGTTTATCGCCGAGGTGGTTAATGTGGTGGTAGATGAGCAGTATCTCGACGAGAAGGGTAAGTTCGATATGGTTCGTGCAGGTCTTATGGCCTACTCTCACGGTGAGTATTTTACGCTGGGTCGCTCGCTTGGGCACTTCGGTTGGTCGGTCCGCAAAAAGAAGAAGAGAACTGCAACTAAATAAAAAAAACGTGGCTAATTTTTAGCCACGTTTTTTATTCTATCACATCTCTACAGCGAGCGGATCTGCTCAAAGTCGCTCTCGAGTTGCTGCCTAAGCTCCTCGACAGAGCCGAATCGCTTCTCGTCGCGGATTTTGCGTATAAGGTGGACCGAGAGGGTCTGGCCGTATAGATCTCCCTGGAAATCGAAGATATGGGTCTCCAACAGGCGACACTTGCCATCTACCGAGGGGCGCACGCCGACATTTGACATTGCCTTATATTCTCGACCTTCAATCTCGACCCTTGAGAGGTAGACTCCATTCTCGATATCGGCACCGCTCACCTCCATATTGGCTGTGGGGAAACCCATACGTCGGCCGAGCTTTGCTCCGTGAATAACCTCTCCTTCGATAGTGACCATATTAGACATTTTCGGTCAGTTTCTTAACCAACGATATTTGCGAGAAGAACTCCTTGGCGAAGACTCTCAGCACGGTATATGCCGGAATTGCAAGCAACATACCCACGATTCCTGCGGCCGATCCGGCGATGAGAATCACCAGAAAGACCTCCAACGGGTGGGCCTTCACACGCGAAGAGTAGAGGGTGGGCTGGAGAATGAAGTCGTCCAATCCCTTGACTGTCATTAGCGTTGCTGCGATAATCAACATAGTGGCACCAACCGTATATCCGCTAATCGGTGTGACGATTCCGACAAAGAGTGAGGCTATACCACCCATCACGGGGCCGGCATAGGGAATGACATTCATAACGCCCATAATCAGTCCGATAAAGAATGCATCCTCGACCTTCATTCCGAAGATGATCATCACAACCGAGATAACTATCATAATAATCACACTCTCGGCCAGCAAGCCCGAGAAGTAGCGCGAGAGCAGTACGGTAACCTTATCGAGCGCACGCTCCACATTCTCCTTATATCGCTCGGGGAATACGGCCTTGACCATTGCGAAGAAGAGCCCATCCTCCTTGAGGAAGAAGAAGGTGATGAACGAGATCGAGAAGAAGGCTATGACAAACGACATTCCAACATTGATAATCGACGAAAAGGCCGTGTTGATCGTGTTGTAGTCGATCACATTGCGCAGTGAGTTAGCCAGCACCTCCGTCAGCGAGAACTTCGTGTCGGGCATAACGAAGAGTGAATGTAGATACTCTTGTGCGCGGGCAATAGGCTCCTCGATGCTCTTCAGAACCGAACGGAAATCGAGGGTCGAGAGTTCGTAAACCTTATTGGCCACGAGCGGCACAAATAGCGAGAAGGCCGCCGTGAAGAGTATCCATATAGTCAGCAGGGTGACCGTTGCTGCAAACCAACGAGGCAGATGGCGTTTGCCGACCTTGATCTTGATGATTTGGTTTACCAGCGGTCGTCCCATAATGGCAAGAACGGCCGAGACGAGTATATAGATAACTACCGAGCTGAAGTACCAAATCAAATAGAGAATCAAGGCAGTCAGCGCAATGCCGGCCACATATCTCCACATAGATTTTTTGGTCGTGTTCATACCCTTTTTCGCTCTTGACTATTTATGCAATCGTGCAATCGGGGTCTGTGTGCCGACAACCTGATCGCCGATCTCAACCAACAATTCGCTATCCTTCGGGATAAGTATATCAATACGCGAGCCGAATTTGATAAATCCGCACACGTCGTTCTGATTTGCCTGCTCGCCGACCTTCATATAGGGGACAATGCGGCGTGCTACGAAACCTGCGATCTGACGGAAGAGCACCTCGTATCCGCTGGGAGTCTCCACTACGGTTGTCGTACGCTCGTTCTCGGTCGATGATTTCGGGTGCCAAGCGATAAGGAAGCGGCCCGGGTGGTACTTGTAGTACTTAACCAATCCACCTACCGGATACCAATTCATATGAACGTTGGTTACCGACATAAAGATCGAGATCTGCATAACCTCTGCTCCGCCGAAGTACTCATCCTCGTTTACAACCTCGGTAACAACTACACGACCATCGCAGGGGGCAAATACCAACGCTTCGTCGTGAATCTTCACTCTTCGCGGCTCGCGGAAGAACGAGACGATAAGAAACCAGAAGATCAGTAGCACCGCTGCGCTCAGACCGAGCAGAACGATATCCTCGTGCTTATTGAGCAAAAAATAGATAAATCCCCAGATAGCCAGGCAGATAACGCCCGACACGAAGATTATTCTGTATCCTTCTTTATTTATCTTCATAAGGTTTAAGTTTTGGTTACAACATAATAATTAGGTAGGCAAAGACGAACGGAGTCGAGATGAGCAGTGCATCGAAACGGTCGAGCCAACCGCCGTGTCCCGGGAGCATTGCACCCGAATCCTTCATATCTACCGAGCGTTTGAACATCGACTCTACGAAGTCGCCGGCAACGCCCGAAATGGCGATCACTGCCGACAAACCGGCCCACAGCCAGAGGTTTGCGCCAAGCAGGTAGGCGATTCCTACACCAACGGCAACCGCGCCAACGACGCCTCCGACGAAACCCTCCCACGACTTGAGGGGCGAGATTCTTTCGCACATTCTGTGGCGACCAATCGAGCAGCCTACAAGGTATGCAAAGACATCATTCGACCACACGATGACCAGATAGCCCAGCATAATCCACGGATTCCACACTCCTCCGCCGAGCATCAGCGGCACAAAGAAGAGCAGCGAGAGGGGTAGTGCAGCATACATCACACCTGCAAAGGTCGTAGCCACATTGGCAATCGGGTTAGGGAGGTTGCGTACCATCTCGCAGATAAATATGGTCGGCACCAGCAGCAACATATAGAGTCCCAATGCGTAAACCATCTTACCGACCGAGGTGCCAACCGGCTCCTCTCCGCCAAACTGCATAAATATAACGAACGAGAGTAGCGTAAGCGCTGCGCCCATCACCAATCCTGCAAATTGCTGTGGCTCACTGCCAGCAGCACGGCACATACGATAGAACTCATATTGGCAACCTATAACCATTGCCAACATCAGCGCTCCAAAACTCCAGCGCGAGAAGTAGGTCGCAGCTAAAAATACCGCCACCAGCACAGCTCCGCTCAGAGTTCGAGTTATAAGACTCTTCTTATTCAGGCTCATAATCTATTTGGGTTAATTGGGTTAGTCTATCTTCTTTGTTACACTGTGGCATTAGTCGGCTCTGCGATCTCCGCCACCTCCGCTTGAGCGGTGGTTTCCGGCTCGGGTTTAATCTCCGCAGCCGCCTTCTCAGCCTCCTTCTTCTCGCGCAAGATATCCTTCTTGCGCTTGCCAAAGATGCGCTCGACATCCTCGGTAAATACCACTTCGCGCTCCAGCAGCAGCTCTGCCAGCTCGGTCATACCGGCCTTATGCTCAATGAGTACCTGCTTGGCCATTTCGTAAGCTTGCTCGATAAGGGCTTTGACCTCGTTGTCGATATCCTGTGCGGTCTTCTCCGAGTAGGGCTTGGTAAAGGCCATATCGCTCTGACCCGTCGAGTCGTAGTAGCTTATGGTTCCCACCTTCTCGCTCATTCCGTAGTAGGCAACCATTGCGTATGCCTGCTTGGTTACACGCTCCAAGTCGTTGAGTGCACCGGTCGAGAGATGTCCGAAGAACTTCTGCTCCACTACACGGCCGGCAAGCGTTGCTGCCAACTCGTCCATCATCTGCTCACGTGTGGTAATCTGTCGCTCTTCCGGCAGGTACCAGGCAGCACCGAGAGCCTTGCCTCGTGGAATTATAGTAACCTTTACCAAAGGGTGTGCATTCTCCAAAATCCAACTTACAGTGGCATGACCCGCCTCGTGATAAGCGATTGTGCGCTTCTCGGCAGGGGTGATTACCTTGTTCTTGCGCTCCAAACCGCCGATTATTCTATCTACGGCTGCCAAGAAATCCTCCTTTGATACGAATGCCTTATTGTGGCGGGCTGCTATCAACGCAGCCTCGTTGCAGACGTTTGCAATATCGGCACCGGAGAATCCCGGAGTCTGCTTTGCGAGGAACTCACGATCGAGATTCGGGTCGAGTTTCAAACGGCGCAAATGCACCTCGAAAATCTCCTTGCGCTCGTGCAACTCCGGCAAACCAACCTCAATCTGGCGGTCGAAACGACCTGCACGCATCAGTGCCTTGTCGAGAATGTCGGCACGGTTTGTCGCTGCGAGAATTATTACGCCGGCATTGGTCTGGAAACCGTCCATCTCGGTGAGGAGGTGGTTAAGTGTGTTCTCACGCTCGTCGTTGCCAGAAAAACCTGCGTTCTTACCTCTCGCTCGACCTATCGCATCAATCTCGTCGATAAATACGATGCATGGAGCCTTCTGCTTTGCCTGATCGAAGAGGTCACGTACACGTGATGCACCCACTCCGACAAACATCTCTACGAAGTCCGAGCCAGAAATAGATAGGAAAGGTACGTTTGCCTCGCCCGCTACGGCCTTTGCCAAGAGGGTCTTACCCGTTCCCGGAGGGCCTACGAGC
>JAGBVQ010000038.1 GCA_017630245.1 Alistipes sp.
CCACGGTGGTTGGTCAGGGCGATGATATCCAGACCGTCATACCACGCCTCGGCAACTCTTTCGCGCGGGGTTACATCGCCGTCGGAGTAGATCGTATGAACGTGAAAATCTGCCTTATAGCAGGTGTAACCATTCACCTCGGGCAGGATGATCTCGGTACGTTTTCTCGAGTAGTCAAACATCTTTATGCCCGTCTCGGTGTAGATAGGAGTCGGGACATTTTGTGCTGCGAGGCTCGCTCCGAAGAGGGTCGCAATGCTTAATAGCAAAAACTTCTTCATAGGGGTAGATGTGGGTTAGTTTGCGCTTGTTTTTAGAGTTGAGCCTTCATCCACTCGACATCCTTGCGAACGATGGCTTTGGTGAGGTTGTAGCGGTCGGGGAACTCCCTGCACATACTCTCGTAAAGCTCCTGCAGTGAGGCGGCATAGGCTGCTGCGGCAACTTTATCCTCGCCGAGGAGTCGCTCAAATTCGTTGCGTACGGGGAAGAACTTTGTTGTTCGGATGCCGTGTTGCAAATTCGATGAGTAGAACTTAATCAGCTCCTCGAAGATCTCCTCCTGAGCCAGATTTTCGGCATAACGCTCAATGGCGGCCGCCATCGAGAGCTCGGGGTTGTAGGTGTAGGGGTTGTTCATAAAGTCAGCCATCGTGTAGAGGGGCAGACGTGTCATCAAATTGTCGCGCATCGGGTTGGCCATCATTCCGTAGAGCACCTCGCTGATGCCAGCCTCGCGACCGGTCAGCGGAGCTACGTTCATCGTGTTGTGGTAGTCGTTCACGGGGTAGTTATCCCAGAGGATCATCTCGTGCTTGACCACCTCCTTGTAGCGCAGAACATCCTCCACCGAAATCTCGGGGCTGACGGTGTACTCACCAACCCAGAAGACAAAGATATCCTTGTCGAGCGAGGTGGCCAACTGCTCGAGGTAGGCACGCTTTTTGGGCACCTTCAGATCCTTGCCGCGATACCAAGTGGGACAGAAGATCATTTTGCACTTCGGATCGTTCTGCTTGAGCGCAGCGTAGAGTTTGTTGGTGAATGCCGACTGGCCGATTGCGTCAATCTCGAGGTGTGACTGCAGATGTAGGTCGTCAATGGCAATATAGAACCACTCTACGCCCTGCTCCTGGAACCAACGGTACTTGGCCAACAGTGCCTCAAAATCCTCCTCCTTTGACGGGTCGAGAGGTCTGGGTGAATAGAGCATCGGGTTCATTCCGAAACAGAAGATGATATCGTTCTGGTCGCACACATCGACAACCTTAGCCCAGCGGGTTTTCAGGTCGTCACTCAGCGGCTCCCACCAGAGATTGTATCCGTTAAGTTCCTCGAATACCTCAACACTATTCTCGGCGAAGAATGATGAGTAGCAGGGAGCAAAGAAGTTAAGACCAAACTCTTTGAGAGTAGGGATCTCCTCCAGACAGATCTCCGGAGTCCAACCATAGCCCTTCATTCCTTTGATTTTGAATCCCTCCTGCTTCGGGGTGCAACTAAAGAGTAACCACGGCAACAATAGAGCCGCCAAAATAAAGCGTTTCATAGTAGTAGATAGTAAGTTTTGTCTTCAAAATTAGCACTAAATATTCGAATATGCAAATTGACACAGAGGCTTCGCCTCTTTGTTTTTTTGAGAAAATTGTTGGTTGAGATTGCCGAATTTTTTGTAACTTTGTGGTGATTTACGGGGGTGCCTTATGTAAATGAGCCTTAGGGCTGGGTTTGCGGGCTGAGATTATACCCATTGTACCGGATACGGATAATGCCGAGACCGGGAAGTAGCATAATCGATACATACCCCTTTTCATATTCTTTAACCAATTAAAAACTAAGAAGTTATGAAAAGGTTTTTTCTGACTCTCGCCGTGGCGGGACTTTCGCTCGGCACACACGCGACCACTCGTGTCGCACAAGACAATCTCACTCAACAATCATCATCCATTAACGAGGCCGACTCGGTGGCGATGCACGACCGTATCGGAAGTATCGAGGTGGTGGCTATGCGTGCAGGCGACTCCTCGCCCGTAGCCCACACCAACCTCTCTCGCAAGGAGGTCGAGCGCAACAGCTACGGCACCGATATCCCCACCTTGCTCTCGCTCTCGCCCTCACTCATTGCCACCAACGAGACGGGTATCGGTATCGGCGGTACATCGATTCGTCTAAGAGGCACGGATGCAACGCGTATCAACGTGACTCTCAATGGTGTACCGCTCAACAATCCCGACTCTCACTCGACCTATTGGTATGATACCCCCGATCTTATCTCGGCGGTGGAGGATGTGCAGATTCAGCGTGGTGCGGGCCTTCTGACCAATGGCACGGGAGCCTTTGGCGGCGCGATAAATATGACTACGGCAGCGCCTGCGACCTCGTTTGGAGGCTCGGCGTCGTTCTCCTACGGTTCGTATAATACGAACAAACAGGCCATACACATCGGTTCGGGATTGATGGGAGGCCATTGGACAGTAGATGCGCGACTGACCCATATCGGCTCGGATGGCTACATCGAGCGCGGTGCAACCGATTTGAAGTCCTATATGTTTCAGGGAGGATATTATGGCGGGAATACATCGGTGAAGCTGCTCTCGTTTGGAGGTAAGGCAAAGACATACCTTACATATACGGGTGTCACGAAGGAGGAGATGAGCCTCTATGGTCGTCGTTACCACACCGAGGGTCAGTACGAAACATCGCACGGCCCCTATTTGCTGGCCGACGGAACCCACGTTGACTACTACGATGATCAAACCGACAACTATCTGCAGATCAATAATCAGCTGATTGTAAATCACCGCTTTAATAACCATTGGCAGATGAGCGCAACGGGATTTTATACTTATGGTTACGGCTACTATAAGCAGTACAAGGCTGATCGCACACTGCTTGAGTATATAAATCTCGGTGTTACGGATTCGAGCCTTGAGGCCGATATGATTCGTCACAAAATTATGAAGAATCACACCTTCGGAGCCAATGCCTCAGTGCACTACACCGCCGATCGAGTGGCCGTTGCTTTTGGAGGTTCGTGGAGCCACTACTCCTGTCCGCACTGGGGCGAGATTGAGTGGGTCGATGGTATGGAGCGCAGTGAGGTTGCCGGCCGCTGGTATGACAACGATGTGCGCAAGCAGGATGCAAACCTCTTCGCCAAGGCTTCGTGGCTGCCGGTCAAGGGGCTGACACTCTCGGCCGACCTGCAGTACCGAATTGTTAGCTATCGCGCGTGGGGTGTGAATGATAACTTCGATTGGAACAGGATGCAGATGCAGCCCATTGCCATCGACAAACTCTACCACTTCCTGAATCCTCACCTCGGTGTGAACTACGCCTTTGCCCGCCACCACAACATCTTCGCATCATTCGCCATCGCAAATAAGGAGCCGACCCGAGCCGATTTTACCGACCGATATATGTTCTCGCAGGACGACGGTGAGCCGCTGCCAGAACGCTTGTTTGACTATGAGTTGGGCTACCGATTCGATGCAGAGAGGGTGGCCATTGGCCTTAATCTCTACTATATGCAGTATCGTAACCAGCTGATTCCTACGGGAATGGTTAACGATAGCTCGGATGCTCTGAATGTGAATGTGCCGGATAGCTACCGTTGCGGAGTGGAGCTTATGGCCGAGTGGGATATTACCAAGTGGCTCACGGTGAATGGCGATCTGACCCTAAGTCGCAATAAGATTCGAGGCTATGTAGACCTGTTGGCCGACAGCCCGACCTATGGCAAAAATCTCGGCACGATGACCATCGCCTACTCGCCTGAGTGCATCGCTTCGCTCGGTTTTGACTTCCATATCAAGGGATTTGAGGCGTTGCTGCGCACTCGATATGTAAGTAAGCAGTACTTTACGAACAATCAGGTGGAGGCACTTTCGCTGGATGGATACTGCGTGACAAACCTCGATTTGGGCTATACTCTGCCGCTCGCAGAGTCGCGTTCGATGCGTCTTGGACTCTGTATCTACAACCTCTTCAATGCTAAGTATTGCAGTAATGGCTATGGCTACTCCTATATGTGGGATGGGGTGCGATATGACGAGGCCTACTACTTCCCGCAGGCGCCGTTGCACGCCTTGGCGAATATCTCGATTAACTTTTAGAGAAGCGTTCAGCCAAATATCTATTTAGGCAAATAGGGCATCTTCCAAAAAAAGAGGGCGACCAAAACTAATTGGCCGCCCTCCTTTTATTATATAAGTATTCTGTCCGAACTACTTGGTCTTTGCCTTCGCCTCGCAGTAAGCGCAGCGGAACGAACCATCTTCCGTGCGGTGGAAGAGGGTATCGACATCCTCGGTGGTCGAGATGCAGTTGCGGTTAGTGCAGGTGTGCTCGTTTACGATATACTCTTCAGCAAAGCGCGGTGTCGGCGTTGTGGGGCGCTCGGGTGACCACTCCAGCAGCTTGCAGATAAGAGCCATACGGACAAACTTACCATTCTCAACCTGGCGGAAGTATGCTGCACGCGGGTCGTTATCCACGGCACGCACGATCTCATTTACGCGGGGCAGCGGGTGGAGGATAATCATATCCTTCTTGGCTGTTGCGAGCTTCTCGGGCGTAAGGATAAAGCTGTCGCGCAGACGCTCGAACTCATCGCGGTCGAGGAAACGCTCCTGCTGTACGCGGGTCATATAGAGGATATCCAACTCGGGCATAACCTCCTCCATAGTCTTCACCTCCACGGTAGGGATTCCGTTGCGGTCGCAAACCTCCTCACGCAGGTAGGTCGGCAGACGCAACTCATCGGGAGCGATGAGGATCACCTTGATACCGGTATGGCGAGCCAGAGCCTTGATGAGCGAGTGAACGGTGCGGCCAAACTTCAAATCACCACAGAAACCGATGGTCAGATTATCCAGACGACCCAACTCGCGACGGATTGTGAGAAGGTCGGTCAGAGTCTGAGTCGGGTGTGCGTGGCTACCATCGCCGGCATTGATAATGGGGATGTTGGCATACTGCGAAGCTACGAGCGGTGCACCCTCCTTGAAGTGGCGCATTGCGATAATGTCGGCAAAGCAGCTGATTACGCGCACTGTATCGGCTACGGTCTCTCCCTTCGATACCGAAGATGAGGCAGCATCCGAGAAGCCGATTACATTACCACCAAGCTCCATCATCGCCGAGGTAAAGCTCAAGCGAGTACGGGTACTTGGCTCGTAGAAGAGGGTTGCGAGTTTCTTGCCGCTGCATACCGAGCGATACTTCTCGCGATTCGCTATAATATCGAGCGCAAGGTCGATAATCTCCTGGGTCTGCTCCACCGAGAGGTCGGTGGTATCAATCAGGTGCTTCATAGTGGCTACGGTTTTGATTATTTCTGAATCCACGACTCGTCCGAGGGATTGTTGCGGAAGGCGATAAGGCGAGCCTTATCCTCGGGCTTAATGTAACCCTCCTCGGCTGCAACCTCAACAAGGGTGTCGAGATCCGAGAGCGATACATTCTTTACATTTGCTGCCTCCAGACGCTCCAAGCCGCGCTTCATTCCGTAGGTGAAGATGCTCGCTACGCCCAGCACCTCGGCACCGGCCTCACGCAGAGCCTCAACAACCTCGATGCAGCTACCGCCGGTCGAGATCATATCCTCGATAACTACAACCTTCTGACCCGGCTCGAGGCGACCCTCGATGCGGTTTGTGCGGCCGTGATCCTTCGCTCCGCTGCGAACGTAGCCCATCGGCATATCGAGAATTGTTGCAGTGATAGCTGCGTGAGCGATACCTGCTGTACTTGTGCCCATCAGCACCTCAGCCTCGGGGTAGTGTGTGCGTACGATCTCGGCAAGACCATTCTCAACATTGTTGCGAACCTTAGTATCCGACAAAGTCAGACGGTTGTCACAATAAATCGGGCTCTTAATACCGCTTGCCCAGGTAAACGGCTGCTCGGGGCGGAGGAATACCGCAGCAATCGAGAGCAGATCTTTAGCTATAAGCTTTTTCATTATTCTGTTTTGTTTTAATATTTTACAACTTCAAAACGAGCTATTCGCAGCTGATTATTCGCCCAGGAACTCAGCAACGCAACGACGATAAGCCGCTACGGGATCCTCGGCAGCGGTGATGGGGCGACCTACAACGATGTAGTCCGAGCCAATTTCGCGTGCGCGTGCGGGGGTGGTAACTCTCACCTGGTCAGCCTTCTCGCCATCGGCAAAACGAACACCCGGGGTGATGGTCAAAAACTCCTCTCCGCAAGCATCCTTAACCATACGAGCCTCCAGCGGCGAGCAAACTACGCCATCCAGACCTGCCTCCTTGGTGTTCTGTGCATACTTGACGATGCAGTCGTTGATCGAAGCGTCGATCAGAAGTTCCTTCTGCATACGCTCCTCGCTAGTCGATGTGAGCTGAGTCACGGCGATAAGTAGGGGACGAGTGCCGTCAGCGCGGGTCAAGCCCTCGATTGCGTAGCGCATCATCTCAACGGTACCTGCTGCGTGAACATTGCACATATCAACGTCGAGGTTCGAGAGAACGGCCATAGCCTTCTTTACGGTGTTGGGGATGTCGTGCAACTTCAGGTCGAGGAAGATCTTGTGACCACGGCGCTTGATCTCACGCACGATGGGTGCACCTGCGGCATAGAACAACTCCATACCGATCTTCACAAAGGGTTTCTCCTCCTCGAAACGGTCGAGGAATGCGAGCGTCTGCTCGGCACTTGCAAAGTCGCAAGCAATAATAACATCTCTCTTCTTCATATCTTTCTAAATTTTACTCTACAATTCCAATAATGTCTGCAAGTCGCTCGATGCCGAGGCGCTCCATCTCAGCGGGCAGAGCCTCGATAATCTCCTTGCAGGCGTAGGGGTTACGCAGGTTGGCCGTGCCGACCTCGACAGCCGTAGCTCCGGCCATCATCATCTCGATAACGTCGCTAGCCGAGCTTACGCCACCACAACCGATGACGGGCACCGAGCACGCCTTCGATACCTGGTAGACCATTCTTACAGCCACCGGGAAGACTGCATCGCCCGAGAAACCGCCCATCTTGTTAGCGATGACAGGGCGGCGACGCATAGTGTCGATACGCATACCGAGCAGCGTATTGATCAGGCACAGGCCATCAGCTCCCGCCTCCTCGCACGCCTTAGCGATCGATACGATGTCGGTCACATTGGGGCTGAGCTTGATATATACGGGCTTGGTTGTCACCTCCTTAACGGCACGAGTCACCTCTGCCGCAGCCTCGGGCGAGGTGCCGAACGACATACCTCCGTGGCGCACGTTGGGGCAACTTACATTGACCTCGATAATGCCCACCTGCTCCTCGCGATCGACCAACTCACAGCAGTGGCGATACTCGTCAATCGAGAATCCCGAGATGTTGGCAATCACCGGCTTGTGGAAGAACTCCTTGAGTCGGGGCAGCTCCTCGTTGATGACTGCATCGACGCCCGGATTCTGCAATCCTACGGCATTGATAAGTCCACTCGGGCACTCTGCGATGCGGGGTGTGGGGTTACCGAAGCGTGCATCCTTCGTGGTTCCCTTGAACGAGAACGAACCGAGGATGTTGATATCGTAAAACTCGCGGAAGTCGGCACCATAGCCAAACGTTCCACTTGCGGGAATTACCGGATTATCCAGTTTGAGTCCGCTCAATATTACCGATGTGTCCCTCATAGCCTAAAATATTATTTCGTCACGCTTCAATACGGGACCCTCTTTACAAATACGTTTACTTCCTTTCTTGGTCTGGCACGAGCAGCCCATACAAGCTCCAAAGCCACAACCCATTCTCTCCTCGAAGCTATACTCTCCGTCACATTCCGTAGCGGCATAGATAGCCTTGAGCATCGGCAGTGGACCGCAAGTGTAGACGTAGTCGAACTCCATCTCCTTCATTGCATCGGTCACGAAACCCTTAATGCCCACCGAGCCGTCAACTGTTGCGATGTGAACATCCACGCCCAGCGCTGCGAACTCCTCGGCATAGAAGATCTCGTCTGCACGGTTAAAGCCGAGCACGACTTGCACTCTCTTACCTGCGGCGTGCAACTTCTTGGCGAGGTTATAGAGGGGCGGAACGCCGACGCCACCGCCCACCAACACAGGGCACTCGGTAGCGGCCGTGGTCGAAAATCCGTTGCCCAGACCGGTCAGTACATCCAGCTTTTCGCCTGCCTGCATCCGGCTCATAATCTCGGTACCGCGACCTACGACCTTGTAGATGAGTGTGATACTCTTCTCGTCGTAGTCACAAACCGAAATCGGACGGCGCAGGTAGCACCCCTCGATCGCGATGTTTACGAACTGTCCCGGTGCGGTCAGATACTGCGTATCTCCGACCAAAACCATTCGCCATACGCTCTCGGTCAGGGGCTCGTTACTTGCTATTGAGTATATTCCTTTCTTGTACATTGCTACTCTGCATCAATTGTTGAGATTCCGAGAGTGATCTCCTCGAGAACGTCGAGAAGTACACGCACGGTCTCGAGTGCGGTGAAGATAGTTACGTTGTTCTCAACTGCCGTGCGGCGAATCTCGTAGCCATCCAGACGGTTGTTGTGCTGGTCGAGGTCGATGGTGTTGATGACGTAGGTAACGTGACCCTGACGCAGAGTCTCGATAATGTCATTGCTGCCCTCGCTGAGCTTCTTGCGCAGACGTGTGCGGATACCGTGCTGGCGCAGGTATGCGGCTGTACCCGAAGTAGCCTCGATATTGAAGCCGAGGTTGTAGAATCGGCGTGCAATCTTCAGCGCTGCCGGCTTATCCTTGTCGGCGATGGTGAGGAATACGGTTCCGTAGTTCGACACATCCATACCTGACGACTGCAGTGCCTTGTAGAGTGCACGGGTGAGTGACTTATCGTAACCGATAGCCTCGCCGGTAGACTTCATCTCGGGTGAGAGGTAAGAGTCCATACCGCGAATCTTCGAGAACGAGAATGCCGGAGCCTTCACAAACCAACGTGTGCGGTCGGGACGGTATACCGACTCAATACCCTGCTCCTTGAGCGACTGACCGAGCATTACGCGGGTAGCGATATCGGCCATCGAAACGCCTGTCGACTTCGAGAGGAAGGGAACAGTACGCGATGAGCGGGGATTAACCTCGATAACATATACATCGTCGTTGTCATCGCAGATGAACTGGATGTTGTACAGACCTATGATGCCGATGCGCAGACCGAGCTTCACGGTGTAGTCCAGAATCTTCTCGCGTACAGCGTTGCTTACGCTGAAGGTGGGGTAGACGCTGATCGAGTCACCCGAGTGGATACCTGTGCGCTCAACGTGCTCCATAATGCCCGGTACGAATACCTGTACACCGTCACAGATAGCATCAACCTCCAACTCCTTACCCTGGATATACTTATCAACGAGTACGGGCGACTTCTCGTTCACCTTCACTGCGGTACGCATATAGCGGCGCAGAGCCTCCTCGTTGCTTACAATCTGCATTGCGCGACCACCCAAAACGTAGCTGGGACGTACCAATACGGGGTAGCCGATGCGGTTTGCAGCCTCGACACCAGCCTCTACGGTGGTTACTGCCTCCGCTGTAGGCTGGGGAATGCCGAGCTCGGTCATAATGCGCTCGAAGCAACCTCTATCCTCTGCGTTGCGGATAGCGTTCACATCGGTACCGATGATGGGTACACCCAACTCTGCCAAAGGCTCGGCAAGGTTGATAGCGGTCTGACCACCGAGCGATACGATTACGCCCTCGGGCTTCTCCAGACGGATGACGTTCATCACATCCTCCACAGTCAGCGGCTCGAAGTAGAGCTTATCGCTGCAGGTGTAGTCGGTCGATACGGTCTCGGGGTTATTATTGATAATGATAGCCTCGTAGCCAACCTTGCGGATTGACCAGATAGCGTGAACTGTCGAGTAGTCGAACTCCACACCCTGACCGATACGGATCGGGCCCGAGCCGAGAACGACGATCTTGCGACGGTCGCTGATGCGTGACTCGCTCTGGCGACCCTCCTCGTATGTCGAGTAGAAGTAGGGAACATAGTCGCGATTGGGACCCGAGCAGGTGTCGATCATACTGTAGACGGGGAAGATCTCGTGCTCCTCGCGGAAGCGGTACATCTCATCCTCGCCCATACCCCAGAGCTGACCTACGAACTTGTCGCTGAAACCGAGCAACTTCGCACGGCGCAGAACCTCTGCACTGCGAGGGTTAGCCTTGAGCTCGTTCTCCATCTCGACGATATTGCGGAACTTCTCGAGGAAGAAGATAGTAATCTTGGTCTTTGCGTAAATATCCTCGAGCGAGATGCCGTTACGGATGAGCTGTGCAATCGCGTAGAGGCGATCGTCGGTACCCTCCTTTACATACTCGAGCATCTCCTCGTTAGACATTGCGTCGAAACGCTTGTGGTAGATATGGCAAACGCCTGTCTCGAGCGAACGCACTGCCTTCAAGAGAGCCTCCTCGATATTGCGACCGATGCTCATAACCTCACCCGTAGCCTTCATCTGTGTACCGAGCGTATTCGATGCATCAGCAAACTTATCGAAGGGGAATCGGGCAGCCTTCAGAACGATGTAGTCGAGCGAGGGCTCGAAGTTAGCAGCTACGTTGCCGATAAAGATCTCGTCGAGGGTAAGACCTACGGCGATCTTTGCAGTTACGCGTGCGATGGGGAAACCACTCGCCTTCGAAGCCAGAGCCGACGAGCGCGAAACTCGGGGGTTAACCTCGATAAGGTAGTACTCCATAGTTGTCGGGTGAAGGGCAAACTGAACGTTGCAACCACCCTCGATCTTGAGCTCGCGGATAATCTTCAGCGCACTATCGTGCAACATCTTGTCCTCCTCGGGAGTGAGGGTCTGCTGGGGAGCAACCACAATTGAGTCACCGGTGTGTACGCCAACAGGGTCGATATTCTCCATCGAGCAGATTGCGATGGCTGTGTCGTGGCTGTCACGCATTACCTCATACTCGATCTCCTTGTAACCCTTCACGCTCTTCTCGACCAGCACCTGGTGTACGGGCGAGAGGGCGAGTGCGTTACGCATAGTCTCGCGGAACTCCTCCTCATTGTCGGCAAAACCACCACCTGTGCCACCAAGGGTAAATGCGGGACGCAGAACTACCGGGTAACCGATTCTTGCTGCGGCTGCCAAACCCTCCTCCATTGTGCAGGCAATCTCCGAAGGGATAACCGGCTCGCCGAGCGACTCACACATCTCCTTGAAGAGTTTGCGGTCCTCGGCACGCTCGATGCTCTCGAACGATGTTCCGAGAATCTCAACCTGACACTCCTTGAGGATACCCTTCTTAGCGAGCTGTACGGCCAGGTTCAGACCTGTCTGACCACCGAGGCCCGGAACGATTGCATCGGGGCGCTCATAGCGGATAATCTTCGCAACGTACTCCAGCGTCAGAGGCTCCATATAGACCTTGTCGGCGATATTGGTATCGGTCATAATGGTTGCAGGGTTGGAGTTTACCAACACAACCTCATAACCCTCCTCTTTGAGGGCCAGACACGCTTGGGTTCCGGCATAGTCAAACTCTGCCGCCTGTCCGATGACGATAGGTCCCGAACCAATCACCATCACTTTTTTGATGTCAACTCTTTTAGGCATTTTCTCTGATTTTTTAGTTATTATTTTTGTTGTTGTTTAATTTCGTTTTTCGTAGGCAATCTCGCCTCGGCAGATGGTCAGCACACACTCGCCGCTCACCTTCCAGCCCTCGAACGGGGTGCTGTGGCCCATCGACAGGAACTCCTCGGGGCGAATCTCGTACTCGCTCTGAAGGTCGAAGAGCGCAAGATCGGCTCTCTGACCAACGGCCAGCTTGCCTCCCATCGAGAAGAGTCGGCGCGGATTCTCCGACATAATCTTCATCAAGTGGTCGAAGCTCATACGGCCAGTCTTTACGAAGTGGGTATACATCAGCGGGAAGGCGGTCTCGATACCGACAATTCCGAAGGCACTGCCGGCCAAACCCTTCGCCTTCTCCTTGTCGGCGTGAGGTGCGTGGTCGGTAGCCAAAACCTCGATGGTGCCATCCAGAATTCCCTCAATCAGCGCCTCCCTGTCATCAGCACTGCGCAAGGGAGGATTCATCTTGAAGCGACCCTCCTCCTGCAGATCCTTATCGCAGAGGATAAGGTAGTGGGGTCCCGTCTCGCAGCTAACCTTCAGACCTTGAGCCTTAGCCTTGCGTACCAACTCGACGCTCTCGCGGGTCGAGATGTGGCAGACGTGATATTGACCACCGATCTGCTCGGTCAGGCGGATGTCGCGCTCTACCTGCTCCCACTCGCTCGCTGAGCAGATACCTCGGTGGTTATGCTCGCGGCAGTATTCGCCGTCGTGAATGTAACCGCCGTGCAGCAGGTCATCGACCTCGCAGTGGGCAACGATACGGCTCTCTACGCTCTTAGCCTTGCGCATTGCCTCGGCCATCAGCTCCTCGCTCTGTACGCCACGGCCATCGTCCGAGAAGCCTATAACCTTCGGTGCTAAAGCCTCGAAGTCGACCAACTCGCCCTTGCCGCGCTGTCCGAGCGTGATTGATGCGTAGGGGAGTACCTCGATCACGGCATCGCGCTCAATGATGTCTAGTTGCTGCTGCAGATGCTCCGGGGTGTCGGGCGCAGGGTTTACGTTCGGCATTGAGCAGACGGTAGTGTAGCCACCGTGAGCAGCGGCCAAAGTGCCCGTTTTGATGGTCTCCTTATGAGAGAGCCCCGGCTCGCGCAGGTGAACGTGCACATCGACCAATCCGTAGACGAGATCCTTGCCTCGGCAGTCAATTGTGCGGGTCGCCTCGTCGGCAACCAAACCCTCGCCAATAGCGGAAATAAGGCCGTTTTCGATCAGCAGATCGCCCTGCAAAACACCCTCTGCGGAGTGTATCGTAGCATCTTTTAAAAGCAGTTTACTCATATCACAAAAAAAAGGTAGCCCCCTGAAGGCTACCCTTTTACATTAAATCAATATTTTTGAACGGAGAGAATGAACGATAGCCGCTTTCGGATTTCACTCCGTCGGCGAGCAGAACAGCTCTTGAACAACAGTTGAACATACGCTCCATAATACTATCTTATATTTTGCGCAAAGATATGTAAAAAATACCAAACTGCATAGCGTTGAGGAGGGAATTTTCGAGATATTTTTTCAAAAAATCGCCTCATTTCCGTTTTTTTTTGCTGTTCAGGAAGGGGATTCGCCACAATTAAGGCTTAAGACCAGCGATTTTGGCGTGGTCGTTACTGCATTTTAGGGCGAAATTACCGCTCGGCGATCTCCGATCTGCGGATAGTTTTCTTTGCTCGAAGGGGAGCCATAGCCACAATCTCGGTCGCAACTTTAGCCGCAATTTCGACTAGGTCGCAGCCATAGCCACAGCCACAGCTACAGTCCCCAGCCTCTACCAGGTGTCGCCGTAGAGAACGGTGTCGATTTTGCGACCTGTCAGGCGTTGGATATCCTTGACGATATTGTGCTCGTCGAGCGTACAGAAGGTGTAGGCGATACCGGCACATCCGGCACGACCCGTACGGCCGATGCGGTGAACATATGTTTCGGGTACGTCGGGGATATCGTAGTTGATGACCATTCCGAGCTCCTTGATATCGATTCCTCGTGCGGCGATGTCGGTGGCAACCATAATGCGCGACTTGCCCGATTTGAAGTCATCGAGGGCTCGCTGACGCTGGCTTTGTGACTTGTCGCCGTGCAAAGCCTCGCAACGTAATCCCTTCTGGCGCAGAGCTTTGGAGATGTTGTCTGCTCCGTGCTTAGTGCGGGCGAAGATCAGTACAGACTTATCCTCGTAATCCTCCAACAACTCGATCAGCAGCTGGCGCTTTTCGGGCTTCTCGACGAAGTAGACACACTGCTCAACTTCGTCTACAGTCGACGATGCGGGGGTCACCTCGATACGCACGGGGTGGTCGAGCATCGAACGCGAAAGTCGCACAATCTCATCGGGCATAGTGGCCGAGAAGAAGAGTGTCTGACGCTCCTTGGGTAACTTAGTCAGCAGGCGGCGAATGTCGCCGATAAATCCCATATCGAGCATACGATCGGCCTCGTCCAGAACAAATGTTGTCAGCGAGTCGATATTGACTGCTCCCTGCCCCATAAGGTCGAGCAGACGACCCGGTGTGGCAATCAGAATATCGACACCTTTGCGCAGTGCATCGGTTTGTGGGCGCTGTTTTACACCGCCGAAGATAGCCGTATGGCGCAATCCGGAGTATTTGCCGTAGTCGGTAAAGCAGTCGCTGATCTGGAGCGCCAACTCGCGGGTCGGCGTGAGAATCAGGGCGCGAATTTTGTGCGGAAGTTTATTCTCCTGCTCGCGCTTTTCGCGACGTTTGCGCTGTCGCTCGCGATAGAGTCGGCGACGACGCTGGTTAGCCGTTTCCACTCTCTTTTCGGTCGGCTCGGAAGGGTTTTCATCACTCGACATCGACTCCTCGACAGAGGGATTTTCCTGCTGCATTTCGGGCTCCAAAACAGCCTCCTCGGCAGCCTTCTGAGCCTCTTCTGCGGCCTTTTGAGCAGCCTCTGCTTCGCGTGCTGCAAGCTCTGCGGCTTCGCTCTCTCTTATCGCCATAAGTTGCTGAATTATAGGGATTGCGAATGCTGCGGTCTTGCCTGTTCCGGTGCGTGCAATACCGAAAATATCCTTGCCTGCCATAACCACAGGAATAGCCTCCTGCTGGATGGGGGTTGGCTCTTCGTAGCCCTTCTCTTCGACGGCTCTAAGTATTGGGTTAATGATGTCGAGTTCTTGGAATTTCATATTTTGTTTTACAATAGTTTCTTCACAAACTTAAATAGCTTGTAGGGCATATAGCGGAAGGGTAGATCGAGCCAAGTCGGAGTGACCACCACCGAGCGACGATGCGAAAAGGCCTCGAAACTCTCGTACCCGTGGTAGCGACCCATTCCCGAGTTGCCGACGCCACCAAAGGGGAGATTTTCGTTGGCTATGTGCATAATCGTATCGTTGATGCAGGCTCCGCCTGACGAGGTGCGACGGATAACCTCCCAGCCTCGCTTTTCGGGACCGAAGTAGTAGAGTGCCAGCGGCTTTTCGCGCTTGGTGATAAAGTCGATCGCCTCCTCCGTACTCTTAATGGTCTGAATCGGGAAGATCGGACCGAAGATCTCCTCCTGCATAACTGCTGCATCGGGCGAAACGGAGTCGAGCAACGTGGGCTCAATGTAGCGCTCCTCGGGCTTGGTATGACCGCCCGCAACTACTTTTCCGTCAGTGAGATAGCTCGCTACACGCTCGAAAGCACGATCGTTGACCATACGGACATAATGCTTGCTTTGGCTGGCATCCCTACCGTGCAGATGAGCCGACTCGCGCTTGAAGGCCTCGATGAAGCGCTCCTTGACCGATTCGTGAAGCAGTAGGTAGTCGGGAGCGATGCAGGTTTGACCTGCGTTGAGGCCCTTGCCCCAGACGATGCGACGGGCCGCCATCTCGATATCCGCATCCTTGTCCACGATGCAGGGGCTCTTGCCACCCAACTCGAGTACGACGGGTGTGAGATTCTTGGCAGCAGCGGCCATTACAGTGCGGCCGAGCGAGGGGCTTCCGGTGAAAAATATGATGTCGTAACGCTCCTCCAAAAGGGCGGTATTTACATCACGATTGCCCTGAACTACAGCAATATATCGCTCCTCGAATGTTGCGCTGATCATCTCCTCGATAACCTTGGCAACGTGCGGAACGTATGGCGAGGGTTTGAGCAGTGAGGTGCAGCCCGCCGAAATGGCTCCGACCAGTGGGTTGAGCAGTAGCTGTACGGGGTAGTTCCACGGGGCGATGATAAGCGATGAACCGAGGGGTTCCACGACCATACGGCTACGCGAGGGGAACATCTTGAGCGGGGTTGAGCAACGCTTGCGACGAGCCCAGCGGCTGAGGTTGTGCAGGTGGTTGCGAATCTCGCCCGTAACGATGCTCAGCTCGGTCATATAGGCCTCCTCGTAAGATTTATGAAGGTCGGCATAGAGAGCCTCTGCGAGGGGGTTTTCCCACTCGTTGAGGGCGCTGAGCAGACGGCGGAGCATCTGCTTGCGGAAGGAGATGTCGAGCGTTGCGCCCGAATGGAAATAGGCCTTCTGCGCAGCTACGATCTGCGAAATCTTCTCTGTGGTTGTATTTTCAACTCTCATAATTCACTACTTTTTATGGCCTGTGAGGTGGTCCAGCGCCGAATAGACGCCAAGGCACTTGCCAAACAGGAAATCGAATACCGCCGTTGGTAAAATCGCCTGACAAAAACGACTAAAGTGGAATCCAAACGGAATGCCACGGAAGTCGATGTTGCGCTCAATTGCGCGGATAATCTTGCGCGAGGTGCGCTCGGGCTTCAAAATCGGAATAAGGGGTGAACGCACGCCGTCGAACATTCCTGTGTTGATGTAGTAGGGTGCAACGGTCGTGAAACGCACCTTGCTCTTGCTCTGGGCGAGCTCGATGCGTACCGAATCGGACCAACCGATCATCGCCCACTTGCTGGCTGCGTAGACCGACATCTTCGGATTGGATAGCAGTCCCGCCGCCGAAGCGATGTTGCAGATGTGTCCGCTGTTGCGAGCAATCATATCGGGCAAAACCTGCAGTGCGATAACCATCGGAGCTATGGTGTTTACAGCCATCGTGCGCTCGATCTCGTCGATTCGCTGCTTGTCGAAGGTCTTGTTTCCGGTTATTATGCCGGCGCAGTTGATCAAAATATCAACATCTCCACACAGCTCTTTAGTTTGAGCGTAGGTCTTAATAACCGCTTCATTATCAGCGATATTTACAACAAAGCTCTCGATGCGGCCCAACTTGCCGAATTCGCTCTTTGTGTTGTTTATGCCATCCTCGTTAATGTCCCAAATTATCAAACAACGAGCTCCCTTCTCGAGAGCGATTCTTCCCATAATGCGACCAATACCCGATGCACCACCGGTGATAAGGACGCTCTTTCCCTTGATTTTAGTCATCATTTTTTAGATTTATAGGTTAATATAAATCCGCAAATCGGGTGCAAAGATAGGAATTTTTCTCAAAAGGTTTTGCGGTGGGCGCACAGCGGAATTTCGTTCTGCCGAAAGTTGCTTAAAAGCAAGGGATTAAATAAAATCTCTTTTTTGAGCAAATTTTTGCGAAAAAAATTGGGGGGGGTAAAAAATTTTTAGTATATTTGTACGCTATATATTTTTAATAATCACTAAAACTAACCTAAATGGCTGGAATTCTACTTTTTAAGAATCTTTTCTCCTCGAAATTGAGGGGTGGAGAAATCCTGCTGTCGTTGTGTCTGCTTCTTGCGTTTGCTCCGCTGACGAGCTACGCTCAAAGTGCATCGACTCAAGGGATTACAGTTAACGGTGTCGTCAAAGATACCGATGGTAACGTTCTGATTGGTGCTACGGTGGCTACTCCCGACGGTAGGAAGGGTGTTTCGACCGACATCAACGGAGCTTACATTATCAATCTTGGTGCGGGCCAGGGTGTCCTCGAGTTCTCGTACCTCGGTTACAAGACCCAGAGTTTGGTTGTGGGCGATCGTACTCGAATCGATGTTACGATGGCTCCCGATGAGAGCCTCGCCATCAACGAGGTTGTCGTAATCGGTTATGGTGAGGTTCGAAAGACAGACCTTACCGGATCGGTTGCCAATGTTAAGATGGGCGATATTAAGGATGCTCCGGTTACCTCGATCGACCAGGCGCTGCAGGGTCGTATTGCCGGTGTGGATGTAATGTCTACTTCGGGTGACCCGAGTGCTGCAACTTCGATCCGTATCCGCGGTACACGTTCGATTACCGCATCAAACGAGCCTCTGATCGTTGTCGATGGCGTTATCGACGCCGTATCGGATCTGACCGACATCAACTCGGCAGATATCGAGTCGATCTCGATCCTGAAGGATGCTTCGTCGACTGCAATCTACGGTTCGCGTGGTTCGAATGGTGTTGTAATCGTTACGACCAAGAAGGGTAGCGGTGCAATCTCGAAGCCGACAGTGACCCTCAAGATGGACTTCGGTACGGCTCACGTTGCTCGCTCGCTCGATCTGATGAATGCTACAGAGCTTGTGGAGTATATACTCGACCGTTCGCTCTTCAACTCGTCGGGCTTCACCAACGGATCGTACAACTACGCCCCCGGACGTGACCCGTCAGAGTATGGCGAGGGTACCGATTGGCTTAAGGCGATTACTCGCACAACCTTCACCCAGAACTACAACCTCTCGGTGAATGGTCGTTCGAATAGCACCAACTACTATGCAAACTTCGGTTACAACGACACTCCGGGTGTAATTAAGGATAGTGGCTTTACCCGCTTTACCGGCCGTTTCAATATCAGCCACAAGTTCGCTAAGTGGCTTGAGGTTGGTTATCAGGGTTCGTACACATTCCGTCGCGTAGATCGCAATAAGGCGGCTATCGGTGGTACGAATGTTTGGGGTGGTGCAATCTACCTCTCGCCGATTATCAAGCCGGGCGACTACTACAACCCGATGTATGAGAACGCTTCTCGCTTCAATAGCCCGTGGGCAACAATCCACTTCAATACCGACTATCAGGAGCAGTTGAGCAATACCAACGTGGTTATCTTTACCATCACCCCGATGAAGGGTCTGCGTATCAAGAGCCAGAACTCATACTTCGTATACCAGCGTCACGACTACCGCTTCTACCCCTCGACTCTTCCCCGAAAGACCGAGAATGAGGGTGCTGAGGCATTCCGCTATGAGGGTGATGCTCGTCGTCTGACAACCGAGAATACAATTACATACGACAAGAAGTTCAAGACCGGTCACAACCTTAACGTTATGGCAGGTTTCACTGCAAAGCACGAGATCGTAAACCGATTCCAGCTCAATGCTAAGGGTCTGATCTCGGATAATATGAAGTGGAACAATATGAACGCTATCGCCAGCAAGGAGAACTACACTGCCTCGACCGCTTTCGAGAAGGTTGTTAGTGAGTCGGTACTTGCGCGTTTGAACTACAACTACCGTTCGCGCTACTACCTGACCTTGACTGCTCGTGCCGATGCATCGTCGAACTTCGCAGCCAACAATAAGTGGGGCTTCTTCCCCTCGGGAGCGTTCCGTTGGAATCTGAAGAACGAGCGTTGGCTCAAGAACCAGCGTTGGTTGAGCGAAATGGCTCTCCGTTTGAGTGCCGGCCGCACAGGTAACAACGCGATCTCGGTATATCGTTCGCTCGAGGCTTACGGTACCAGCACCAGCGGTGCGGTATTCGATGGCTCGCAGTCTATTACCGTCTACCCGTCGCGTCTGGAGAACCCCGACCTTACTTGGGAGAAGACCGCACTCTACAATGCTGCACTCGACCTCTCGTTCTTCAAAGAGCGCCTGAGTATCTCGCTTGAGGGTTACTATTCGAAGACAACCGACCTGTTGCTCACGCTGCAGACAGCGCACGTTACAGGATTCACCAGCCGTTATACCAATATCGGTTGCACTTCGAACACCGGTGTCGAGCTTACTATCGAGAGCCGCAACTTCACACGATCGAAGTTCCAGTGGAATACAACCTTTACCATTTCGCACAACAAGCAGATGGTTGAGGATATCGGCCACGAGGAGTATATCTCGGCACTCAACAGCGGTGGTAACTCTCCGTTCATGATGTATGGTTACAAGGCGGGCTACCCGCTCAACTCGCTCTGGGGCTTCAAGTACGCAGGCGTATGGAAGACTGCCGAGGAGTTCGAGCGCAACAAGCTTACAAAGACCTACGTTTCCTCTACAAGCGGTACCAGCGGTGCAGGTATGCGCGGTTATCCGAGATATGTAGATACCAACAACGATGGACAGCTCTCGGAGGCTGACCTGGTATATATGGGTAACTCGGATCCGTTCCTCTACGGAGGTTTGCAGAATACCTTCCACATCGGTCGACTCAAGTTGGGCGTATACTTCACCTACTCGTTGGGTGGTAAGATCTACAACTACTCGGAGTTGGCTATGGCCGGCGGTAACTCGTCGAACCAGTATCGTTATATGATCAATCGTTGGCACCCCGTGCGTAACCCGAACTCGGATCTCCCGCGTGCAGGTACGGACGATATCCTCGTGCCGAGTGATCTGCAGATCCACGACGCTTCGTATGTTCGTCTCTCGAACGTGAACCTTTCGTACACATTCGATCTGCGCAAGAAGACCAAGGCTCTGCGTGATATCACCCTCTCGGCAGTGGCAAACAACCTCTACTTGTGGGCCGACTACAACGGTTTCGACCCCGATGTATCGACCGAGAGCGATGGCTCGACTCTGCGCCGTGTAGATATGGGAGCTTACCCGCGTTCGAGAACTATTATGTTCAGCGTTCAGCTCCGTTACTAATGTCGAACCAGATAAATGAAAACGATTATGAAAGCATTTAAATATCTCTTGTTATCGCTGGCGGCATTGGTATTTACCGCCTGCAACCTTGAGGAGGATACAAGTTCATTCGTTGACCACAACACCTTCTATGAGAATGTGTTGCAGTGTCGTGCAGCGGTGAACTCGTGCTACAACTCAATGAAGCCGATCTTTACGGCAAACTATATGATGGCCGTTGAGGGTTGTACCGACCTCTGGTATTGTACCTCTTCGACCGTAGACGCAATCCTTGACGTATCGCCCGCGAAGCCCCAGATGGGTAAGAACGTATGGCAGTATGGTTATCAGGGAGTTATGCGTTGTAACGAGTGCATCGAGTGTATCGCTGCAGCTAATATCGACGAGGAGAAGAAGATGGCTCTGGTTGCTGAGGCTGTTGTGCTTCGTGCATTCTACTACTGCATCCTGACCTCGTTCTTCGGTGATGTTCCCTTCTACACTGAGCGTGTTGCCGATATCGCAACCCTCGAGAAGGTTCGTCGCCTGCCCCGTATGGATGCAAACGAGACTCGTCAGGCTCTCTACGATGATATCAACAACTACATCAAATATCTGCCGCAGCAGCGTACCTGCGAGGATAAAGAGGCTCGTGCCGGTGCTGCTTTGGGTTATATGCTCCAGGCTAAGTTTATGATGTGGAATCAGGAGTGGGAAGAGGCTTTGATTCCGTTGCATAAGCTCGAGACGCTCTATGGCGATTTGTCGCAGTATCCCCTTGAGGAGATTATGTGGCGCTACAAGAATGTACCCGAGGGTATCTTCGAGTTGCAGCTCAACTACGCTCCCGATGGCGTTCAGTACTATGGTAACGTTGCTTGTATTATGATGCCGCCGCACCAGGGTGGTGGAGTCTTCAACGGAGTTGCTTTGAGTGGCTATGGCGACACAATGACTGCGTGGAGCTCGTTGCGAGCAAACAACTACCTCGGTATCTTCCGTCCGGCCTATGCTTCGACTCCGACCGGCGTGCAGCAGAAGGAGCAGAGTGGTTACGATACAGGTGGTATCTACAACCCGCTGCCTCTGACCTACGACGACAACGCTGTGGATGCAGATAAGAATGGTATTAACGATAACGTATTCTTCACCAGCGGCCAGTATCGCTACTATGTAAAGCTCGATGTTGAGGCTGCAACAACAGGTGTAAATGCTGCAGGTAAGCCTATCGACAAGCGTATCGAGTACAAACTCGGTTTGGGTAACTACGAGACGGGTGGTACGTTCCAGTACGTTCGCGATTGGGGTGTGCCCTGGCCCGGTCCTCAGTTCTGGTGCCCGAATATCACCAGCACCTATGACGGCAACAACTACCGTCTGTTCCGCTACGCTGACGTAATCCTGATGCTTGCGGAGTGCTACTGCGAGAAGGGTAACGATGTCGAGGCTATCCGCTATCTGAATATGGTTAAGGAGCGTGCAGGTATTGCTGCTTACGAGAACTTCTCGTCATTCGAGGAGCTGACTGTCGAGATCCGCACAGAGCGTGGTCGTGAGTTGGCAGGTGAGTTTATGCGTAAGTACGACCTGGTACGTTGGGGTATCTGGTATGACCAGACTTATACATACACCAACTACGCAAAGCTCAAGGATAAGATGAAGCCTTGCCACCGCTACTACCCGATTCCCGACACACAGTGTGGTCTTTCGGGCGGTGCACTGACCAATGATGAATATACAGCCGAGGGTATGTAATACTTATATATAATACGACTATGACTATGAAAAATATCATAAATAAAACGAAGGCAGTGGTCGCAGCGGTGCTTGTTGTTGTGATGGCGACAATGACCTCCTGCTATCAGAAGTTCGAAGAGTCGTGGGATCTGGCTATCAATACCAATAATATCACCGTTGACTATACGGAGGGTATGGTTGCTATTGCCTGCTTCACCACGGGTCACTGGACCGCTCGCTTCGACCGCGATATTGTCTGGGGTC
>JAGBVQ010000039.1 GCA_017630245.1 Alistipes sp.
GGCCGTATCTGGGTACCGAAGAAGCTGGAGGATGTGAAGGCCCTGCGTGCCGGCACGCTCAAGCCGTCGGACATCAAGGAGGAGGATCGCGACTACTACCTGGAGCGTCGCTACCCCGCCTTCGGTAACCTCGTACCGCGCGACGTTGCTTCGCGTGCTGCCAAGGAGCGTTGCGACGCAGGCTTTGGTGTGAACGAGACCGGCCTGGCAGTATTCCTCGACTTCAAGACCGCTATCGAGCGTCTGGGTAAGGATGTGATTAAGGCTCGCTATGGTAACCTCTTCCAGATGTATGAGAAGATTACCGATACCGATCCCTACAAGGAGCCTATGATGATCTACCCCGCAGTTCACTACACCATGGGTGGTATCTGGGTTGACTACAACCTGATGACTACTATCCCCGGTCTCTACGCTATCGGCGAGGCAAACTTCTCGGATCACGGTGCTAACCGTCTGGGTGCTTCGGCTCTGATGCAGGGTCTGGCTGACGGTTACTTCGTATTGCCCTACACCATCGGTGACTACCTCTCGCACGAGATTCAGTCGCCCAAGGTTGATACCAACACCCCCGAGTTCGAGGCAGCTGAGAAGGCAGTTAAGGATCGCATCGAGAAGCTCTTCTCGATTAAGGGTAACCAGTCGGTAGACGACCTCCACAAGAAGCTCGGCTTGGTAATGTGGGATATGGTTGGTATGGCTCGTACCAAGGAGTCGTTGGAGAAGGCTATCGTTGAGATTCAGAAGATTCGCAAGGAGTTCTGGGCTGACGTACGCGTACCCGGCAAGAACGGCGAGTTCAACCAGGAGATTGAGAAGGCACTCCGCCTGGCAGACTTCCTCGAGCTCGGTGAGCTGATGGCTCGCGACGCACTCGGCCGTAACGAGTCGTGCGGTGGTCACTTCCGCGAGGAGTACCAGACCCCCGAGGGCGAGGCACAGCGCGACGACGAGAACTATGCATACGTAGCAATCTGGGAGTACAACGGTCCCGATGCAGAGCCTACCCTCCACAAAGAGGAGCTCAAGTTCGAGGCTATCAAGGTTGCACAGCGTAACTATAAGGACTAATTATTGGTCAGAGATAACAAGAAAAAGAATAAATAAAAGCGTACAAATATGAATTTAACACTTAAAATCTGGCGTCAGAAAGATGCCAAGTCGCAGGGCAAATTCGAAACGTACAAGGTTGAAAACATCTCTCCCGACAGTTCGTTCTTGGAGATGCTCGATATCTTGAATAACGACCTGATTATGGCCGGCAAGGAGCCCATCGCGTTCGACCACGACTGCCGCGAGGGTATCTGCGGTATGTGCTCGCTCCACATCAACGGTCACGCACACGGACCCGACAGCGAGATTACCACCTGCCAGCTCCACATGCGTAAGTTCAAAGATGGCGACACCATCACCATCGAGCCCTGGCGCTCGCGTGCCTTCCCCGTAATCAAGGACCTCGTAGTAGACCGCAGTGCCTACGACAAGATTCTCCAGGCAGGTGGCTTCGTATCGGTGAACACCGGTGGTGTGCCCGACGCAAACGCTATTCCTATTCCCAAGGCTGATGCTGACGAGAGTATGGACGCTGCCGCTTGTATCGGCTGTGGCGCTTGCGCTGCTACCTGCAAGAACGGCTCGGCAATGCTCTTCGTGGCTGCACGCGTATCGTCGCTCGCCAAACTGCCCCAGGGTAAGGTGGAGGGCGCACGCCGCGCAAAGGCTATGGTGGCTAAGATGGATGAGCTCGGCTTCGGTAACTGTACCAACACCGGCGCATGCGAGGCAGAGTGCCCCAAGGCAATCTCCATCTCGCACATCGCACGCCTCAACCGCGAGTACCTCTACGCTAAGTTGCAGGACTAAAAGTAGA
>JAGBVQ010000040.1 GCA_017630245.1 Alistipes sp.
ATATAATAAAATTAGGATTAAATACTTACTGCAATGATGACGATGCGATTTGCGCTGCGTAGAGTTTTGAGCGTTATCGGAAAACCGAAATCAAAGAGCTGTGATTATCTCTTTTTAACCCCTTTATAGATGATATAGGCGAGCGCAAGGCCAACAATGGCGATGATTGCGTAGCCGATTTCGTGGCTGTACTCTGTTACGGTTGAGATAAGCTGCTCCTCGGGAACGACCCTCTCAAGGTAGTAACCCATTGCTGCCAAAACTATATTCCACAGACCGGCACCGAGCGATGTAAAGAGGGCAAACTTTGCCAGATTCATCTTTGCCAGACCCGCCGGAATCGAGATCAACTGACGTACGGCAGGTACAAGACGACCCACAAGGGTTGCGCTTACTCCATATCGCAGGAAGAACTGCTCGGCCTTTTCGACCTTTGCCTGGTCGATAAGGCACATATGACCGAAGCGGCTGTTGGCAAATTTATAGACGACAGGCTTACCGAGCCAGAGAGCCAGAAAGTAGTTTACAAGGGCTCCGATAAGGGCTCCGAGCGTTGCAAAGAGCACCACCAGCCCCACGTTCATATCGCCCGACGCTGCAGCCTTATATGCTGCGGGCGGCACGACAACCTCCGAAGGGAAGGGGATAAACGAACTCTCGATTGCCATCAGCAGCGTGATAGTCCAATAGTTCAGATTATCAAGGCACCACTGTATAAATCCTATCGACTCCATATTTTATGCTCTCCTAATTACACACTTTCAGCATCCTTGCACTTGCGATGCCGGACAAAAGTAGTAATAAATTTTTGTTTTCTATCCTTAGATTAGTATTTATATCGCACCCACTTCCACAACTCCTTAAATGTGGGCTTTTTGCCGTACATAAAGATTCCTACGCGGTATATCTTCGCTGCCAACCACACCATTCCGACAAATGTAGCGAAGAGGATACCCAGCGAGAGGAGAATCTCCCAGGTCGGAACTCCGCACGGGATTCGTGCCATCATCACAATCGGCGAGGTGAAGGGGATATACGAGCACCATACTGCCACGGGCGAGTTGGGATCGTTGAGGATGGTCATCATCACGAAGATCGAGATAATGATAGGCATCATTACGGGAGTCTGCAACTGCTGTGCATCCTGTACCGAGTCGACACTCGAGCCGATCGCTGCAAAGATTGCCGAGTAGAGCAGATAACCACCGATGGTAAATAACAGCAACCAGATGAAGATGGTCGAGATATATTGAACATCGGTTGCGGTGCTGATGGCGTTGAGTAGGTCTAAATCGACCTCTGCCTGAGCGACATCGAGCGTTCCCGCCTGCATCGCCTCGACACTCTGCATCACATCTGTCGGAATGAGTGCCGGCATCGCCACTGCACTTGTACCGATAATGAGCACTCCCCAGATAAGTATCTGAGTGGCTGCGACGGACGCAATACCGAGGATCTTGCCCATCATCAAATCGAAGGGCTTAACCGACGAGACCATAACCTCCAGCACGCGCGAATTCTTCTCCTCGATAACGCTCTGCATAACCATTGCTCCATAGAGAATCAGGATAAAATAGAGCATCATACCGAGAATAAAACCGATAGCCGTAGAGATTGCCGAGGATTTGCTCTGCTCGTCACCCTCCTCACTCTGCTCGTCGTTGCGGAAGGTGGTGATGGTTACCGAGGTCTTGACTTGAGCCAAAATCTCGTCGAGGTTGTGAATGTTGTACTCCTTAAGTTTCTCGCGCTCGATAATATCGACAATATCATCCTCCAGTGACTCCTCGAAAGCCAGCGATGTGGAGCCGTTGGCATAGAGGCGGACACAGTTGGGGTTGGTCATAACATCTGCGCCGATCTCCAGCACGCCGAAGTAGTCGGTCAGCAGCGTGCGAGCATCCTCGAGCGCAAGGTCGGTGGGCTCGTACTGAATCTCCTCGCCACTCTCGAGTTGTGGGGCGATTATGCCGCTATGGTCGATGACCGCAACACGCTTGGTGTCGCCCGTCGAATGGAGCATAATGAGCGAGGGGATAATCATCATCGCCACCACCAACAGCGGCATCAGGATCGTCGTAATGATAAATGACTTCTTGCGAACACGTTCATTAAATTCGCGACCTACGATAATTCCAATATTTGTCATAACATTCTCATTTTACGGGTTTTACAACTTGACATCAACGGCGCGGATAAAGATGTCGTTCATACTCGGGATTATCTCGTCAAACGAGCGCAGTTCGACCGCCTCGTTCACTGCCGAGATTACCGAGCGCACATCCTCATCGCGCTCGATGTGAATCTTTAGTGTGTTGTAACGCATCGACTCCTCATCCTCGACGCCGAGCAGATCGCAACGGCCCTCCAGCGCTCTGCGCAGTGCCTCCTCTTCGCCACGATAGGCGATGCGGAAGATGTTGTTGCCGTGGCGACGGCGGATATCGCTCACTGCTCCCGAGAGGATGTTGTGCGACTTGTTGATAAGGGTTATATGGTCGCAGATCTCCTCCACGCTCGACATATTGTGGGTCGAGAAGATGACCGTAGCACCCTTATCGCGCAGGGCGAGAATCTCCTCCTTGAGCAGGTTGGCATTTATGGGGTCAAATCCCGAGAAGGGCTCATCGAAGATTAGCAACTTAGGCTCGTGAAGAATGGTGACGATAAACTGCACCTTCTGGGCCATACCCTTCGAAAGCTCTTCGACTTTCTTGTCCCACCAATCCTGGATTCCGAACTTGATAAACCACTTCTTCAGGCGCACAGTCGCCTCGTGGCGTGAGAGTCCCTTCAGGCGAGCAAAGAAGATAGCCTGCTCGCCGACCTTCATCTTCTTGTAGAGACCTCGCTCCTCGGGCAGGTAGCCGATGCGAAAGACATCTTCAGGGGCGATTTCGTGGCCTTCGAAGAGTACTCGGCCGCTGTCGGGTGCGGTTATGCGGTTGATGATTCGGATAAGCGTGGTCTTGCCGGCTCCGTTGGGACCGAGCAGTCCGTAGATCGAGCCTTGCGGTATGCTCAACGAGACGTCGTCGAGGGCTGTGTGACCCGCAAAGTGCTTCGAAACATTCTCTATTCTCAACAATTCTTCCATAGATGAAACGATTGGTTAAAACATTTTCTATGGCAAATATAGCGATAAATTGGTTACGTTGTTCTGCTGTTTTATTGTTTTTCGATAAAATTTTGCCAGGCTAACAAAAAAGGGCATTCAACGAAAAGTTGAATACCCTCTTTTGCCGTTAATTAGTAGCTTCTCTCTCGAGCGGATTATTTTACCAAGTTCGAGATAAGGAAGGTAGCTGCAACGGTCAAGATTGCGTACAACTCGGGGAACGCTGCGAGGATAAGGGTCTTACCCATCACGTCGTGACCATTACCGATAGCTGCGATACCGTTAGCGCAGACCTTGCCCTGGACGATAGCAGCAGCCAAGTTTACGATACCTACCAACA